>JBBUDC010000051.1:0-3349 GCA_038057495.1 Patescibacteria group bacterium | reverse complement strand
GAATTAGAAATTAGAAATTTGAAATTAGAAATTGGCACTGCCCTCTCATTCTGCTCTACCGCGATTATCTTTACTCCTTCATCTCTTAATCTCTTAATCTCTTCGCTGGCTTTCGCTACATATCTCCACGGCACCCATTCTTCCGTCCCCACCGCCGCTTTGTGAATCCGCGAACTTGGCGGCGTCTCCGATCCCCCGCATAAAATTATCTCTTTGGCCGCCGTAGCATCCGCCAGTCTAAAAATCGAGCCAATATTATACGTATCCAGCACATTATCCAATACTATATATATAGGCTTCCTCTCAATTTTAGATAATTCTTCCTCGGTTGGTTTAGTGACCCGTAATTGTTTGGCATTTAATCTCATCAGCTCATTTTACAACCTCACCCCTGAGGTTAATTCGTATTTTCTTCAAAACCCAGTCTAGTCTTTCTATTATTTCTTCATTTTTAATTCTAATTACCCTTACTCCTAAAGCCTCCAAATATCTCATTCTATATGTATCATATTTCTGCACACTAGCTCTTTTGTGAATTTCTCCTTCAACTTCAATTGCCAACTTTTTCTCTCTACAAAAGAAATCAGCTACATAATTTCCCAAACTATATTGTCGTTTAAATTTATACCCTAACTTATGAGCTCTCAGTTCATTCCAAAGTAACTCTTCAGAGTTTGTTTGTCTCCTTCTTAAATCCTTCCTCCTCTCCTTCATCCTAGTGGCATTAAAAACAAACTGCCTCTTCATCATTATTATTTTACATATTTCTCTCTCCTGAATCAGGAGAGAGACTAAGAGAGAGGTTCGTGAGTTACTTCAGCGCACTCTTCATATCATTCCAGTTGTATGCCCCCGCAAAGTTTGTTTCATTCACAAAAAACCCTGGTGTTCCCGACACTCCCAAAGAGGATGCCAACTGGGTGTCTTCTCCAAGTCTGGCATCATATTTTCCACTATCCAGACAATCCTTTATCTCCCCCATTCCCAAAAAGTCCACCAGCTCTTGTGATTTAGTCTTGTCGTTTTTAATGGTGTCATTCAACAAGCTATACCCTTTGTCAGTCATCAACTTGTCATGGGCTTCCCAAAACTTACCAATGTCATTAGCACAATACAAAGCCTTAGTTCCCATTTCTCCGTTGCCATGCCCCGGTGTATACAGCCACACCATGGCCGCTTTTCCCGAATCAACCAGTTTTTTCATTTCAATAACCGGCGCCACATAAGTACCCCCATCAGCAACAAGTTTAAATTGCGGTCCCATTTGGCCAGACAACTCCGGATTCAATCCCGCCGCCGCATGACAATATGGGCAAGACGGATCAGCTACCTCAACCAATAAATTCTTTTTGTTCACATCCCCAAACTTAATTACATTCTTTCCCCATAAATCTTTAATCGTCTTTATATCTACTTTCGGCTGTGCCTGTGGTGCTTGCCCCGCGGAGCCTTGGCGAAGTGGGGCCTGTCCCAGTGTCTGTAATTTGCTCCACATTGCTCCTAACCCAAATGCCATTCCCCCAATTAATACGATCAGAACCAAGACAATTTTTACTGACAACTTTTCTTCCATGTTCAAGTATTCTCCGACAACCAACGCTCTACGTCAAGAGCCGCTTCGCATCCGTAACCCGCAGCCGTAATTGCTTGTCTATACCGGTAATCATGTACATCTCCCGCCACAAAGACCCCTTCCACATTAGACATGGTCAAATATTTTTGACCTTGACGCTTTATATAATCTTTTTCGTCTAAATCAATTATACCCTCAAAAATCTTGCTAGCTGGCTTGTGTCCGATAGCTACAAACACTCCATCGACTTCCATCTCCGACCCATCTTTAAACTTCACTTTTTCGACCTTTTCTTTTCCAATTATTTCTGCCACCTCGGTATTAAACTTTATCTTAATCTTCGTATTACTCTTCACTCTTTCCTGCATAATCTGACTGGCTCTAAAACTGTCTTTCCTATGCACTATAGTTACCTCTTCAGCAAACTTAGTTAACACCAAAGCTTCTTCCATGGCCGCATCCCCTCCCCCAACCACCACTACTTTTTTACCTTTAAAAAATGGGGCATCGCATGTAGCACATGAAGACACTCCTCTGCCAATCAGTTCCTGCTCACCGGGTACATATAACCATTGTGTTGCCGCCCCTGTAGCTATTATCATCGCCCGACTTTTATATGACTTATTTGTTGTATATGTCGTATATGCCTTAAGGTCTATCTTCACCATATCCTCATCCACTATTTCTACCCCGTGCTTTTCCGCCTGTTTACGCATAGCTGTCATCAGGTCTGGTCCTTGTATTCCCTCTGGGAACCCCGGGTAATTTTCTACACCAGTCGTCAACATCAGCTGTCCTCCCCATTTTTCTCCTGCAATCATCAGGGTTTTCAGGTTCGCCCGGCTCGTATAAATCCCCGCCGTCAGCCCCGCCGGCCCGCTTCCTATAATTATCACGTCATAAGTCATCATACATTAGTCATGCAATAGTCATTCATTGTACCAAAAAATCTGGTTTATAATCTTTATCTTTTCCATATTGGATATCGAATATTTTCTGCACAATCAATTTTACGTCATTCTCATATTTTTCCTTAGAAATTCCCAAAGACTTCATAAACAACAATTTTTCCAAATGAATCACTTTTATGTTATCTTCCTCAATTGCGTTTCTAGAAAGAAACCCGTAATCAAACATACAGATCCACTTCCAAACTTCAAAGTCGTGAACACACACTCCTAAGTCACCACCTAAATTTCGCACAGATTCAGGATATCTCTGTGACAAACGTAAATAATCTTCCCCCACTACAATCAGATCTATATCCTTACCAGACTTCCGTAAACCATAATATTCCATTGCCCTCCCTCCAACTAACAACGGTTTTACGGAAAATTTAAAATCTAGTTTAGAAAAATCAATTTGCATCTTGCTTACCAATGGTATGAATAAAATTGTTCAACTTCACCGATAAATTATTTAGCTTAGTAAAAAGATTATTTTTCTCCTCTTCAGTAATATATCCCATTTTAAACGATATCTCCAAAAAATGTTTCACCTCAAATAACGAACCGCGGGAATGATAGAAAAATACCAACTTATCTTTGTAATAATATCTACCAAAACCCTCCGCCATATTTGCCCCTACGGACGTAACTGCTCGTTTTAATTGATCAACAATTCCATAAGTTTCCTCCTTAGGAAATTTCTTTGTAAGCCTATAAACTTCAACCGCAATTTCTACCGAAATTTGATAGATTTCCAAATCCTCATATCTATTTACCATATACGACAATTGTATGCCTATTGCATGCCAATCGTATGACTATTGTATGA
>JBBUDC010000050.1:0-1211 GCA_038057495.1 Patescibacteria group bacterium | reverse complement strand
TCACCAACTCTTACAACATCATGTCCTCCGTCAACCAATCCTTTACCCAAATGGGCCAAAAACTTTCCCAAACTAAATCTCTCGGCGAATCCGAAGAAACAAAAGAGCTAGAAGAATGATTCCATATAAGGTTAAGCAATTAAAAGACAAAGAAACCGCTGTAAGAATCGGGGAGTTCTTAACTGGGCCTTATGCCTTTGAGCAAACTTGGGCCCCTAACGAGAAGGCTATGGTAAAACAAGCTGTGGTCGACAGCTTAAGTGGAAAAAACCATCGATATTGGTATGTCGAAGACGCCGGGAAAATCGTTGGAGCAATTGGAGTGCGGGAAAATAAATACGGAAGTGGGGGATATGAGATGGATTCCGATTATGTAGCGGTGTATAGAGATTATCGAAACCAAGGAATAGCTGCAGAATTGCTAAAAGAAATGGAACAATATGTTAAACAAAAGAATGGAAGGTACATTCATGTTTTGACATGTGATATCAATTCCTACACCCCGGCCAGGAAATTTTATGAAAAGCATGGATATAAGAAAGTTGCAGAAATTCCCAATTACTACGTTCCTGGTGAAGGCCGAATCGATTACCTCAAAGAATTAATATGACTGACATGATTTTGGTTTATATTACCTGCAAAAACGTAGTGTCTTGACAATCTGTACATATTGTACTAATATATAAAAACATGACATATGTTGTATCAGTTAGCGATTTCCGTCAAGACCTCTCTTATTACTTAGAATTAGCCTCAAAAGGTGACACCGTCATAATAAAAGATTCCAAAAAGGATCGAGAGATGGCCAGGGTCGTCGCCGGTCAAAAATGGGACCCCATTGCTTACGGAAAAATGCTTAAAAAACTTGCTTCAACACCCGTCTTCTCCGCAAAAGACCATCCTGAATGGGCAACCTTAAAGAAAGTTGATCAATGGTTAAGAAAAACCCGAATGGGTTCAAATAGGAATTTTGATAAGTGGGTAAATCAATGATTCTTCTCGACACAAACATTATCATTTGGGTGCTTAGGGCTAAACCAGAGGTGGTAAGGATGGTAGATAAATTGAGTCATACCGATAAAACAGCCCTCTCCGTAATTACTATTGCCGAAGTCTATCAGAATGTTTTGCCCCACGAACTTGACAGAACTGAAGAATATTTCGATTCCAACGAGATTCTTGATGTAAATAGACATATAGCTAAAGCTGAA
>JBBUDC010000049.1:0-2322 GCA_038057495.1 Patescibacteria group bacterium | reverse complement strand
TGTGTGAAAAAGATTTGTCTTGGCTCAATTTTCGGCCTTTTCCAAAAATCCCACCGCCTCCGCGCAAAATCTCCTCAAGTCTCGCACGTCGTCCTTATAGTCTCCATACACTTGTTTGATATCAAATTTGACATCGTCGTATTCGTGCACGGCGATGTTTCTAAAGCCCACAGCTTTTGCCATACCCTCAGCCGTCTCTTTGGTCAAATACCCTTCTTTACCTAAAATTAAAAACACCTCTTTATGGGTATCTGGCCTGGATAGATTCTCTGCAGAAATAATGTGTGTGGCTATATCTGTCGCCAACTCCACACACTGAATTAATTCGAAAGTTAAGGCATCTTGATAAGGCAAGTCTTCATTAAAAAATTGCTCCTCTGAAAAATCCATATTTTCAATTCTCCGGATCAATTCTTTTATCTTAGAAACTTTTCCTTCCACAACCCTCTTTTTAATTGGCATAGGTTCCCTCCTTCACGCTAGCATATAAATATTTGCGATAGATATCATGGATTCTGGCTGTGTCATAATACATTCGCATCACTTCCGATTCAAATCTCACCCTATCTTCTGAGGTTTTCTCATAAACACAAACACCACCAGAAATGACCTCAAACAAAAAAACCGGACTAGAATCCTTGTCAACAACTCTTACATCTGGCTCTCTCAACCCAGACAAAACATCCTCGATTTCGGAAGCCACTTCGTAAATACCCCACGACCCAGCTTTTGACTTACTTATATCCCTCACCACGATCGCTACATCAGTATCGCTATCCAGCGCTGCATATCCTTTGACCCGCGACCCATGCACATACACAGCAATCACGTCGTATTTGCGGCAAACTTTATCCAACCTAACCTGGTCAAAACCAAACTTATTCATACTCTCTAAATTATATACCACCCAACAATAATTTTTGTGTGAAAAAGATTTGTCTTGCACATAATCGTTCACGCAGTACTATAGACATAGCGCACAGCCCTCAATGCACAGCGCTCAAAATCAAACTGCCCATGACATATAACGACTATCACAATCTGTCTGCTTACCAGAAAGCTAAAGATCTTACTAGACAAATCATTACTCTTTCAGACAAGCTTCCTAAATCCAGAGCGTTTGATGCCATTTACACTCAGGTCGTTAGATCAGCTAGTTCAATTGGAGCAAACCTTGCTGAAGGATATGGCCGTAGTAACCCCCGCGAATATCGTCAATTCTTAAACATTGCTCGAGGGTCTAATTTTGAAACAGAATATTGGTTAGAAACAATTCAGGAATCAACAAAAATTTCGACACTTGATCTAATCGAGCTCAACAAAGAAATTATCCGGTTACTTACAACCATGATTAAAAATCTTGGCAATGACTTGCGGGCTGCGCGCTGAGCGCTGAGCGCTTGTTGTTGCTTTGCAACAAATGGATCAACACCCAGTACCCCAAAATATCTCCTCGTATGAATTCCGTTTAGTCGGAGACATGACCTTAAAACAATTCTTTCAGTTAGCCGGAGGAGTTATCGGTGGAGTAATTATTTTCAGATTGCCCTTGCCCTTCTTTCTCAAATACCCCTTGGCTGGATTATCCATTCTTCTTGGGGTCATGTTGGCTTTCGTTCCCGTCTCCGGCCGGCCTTTTTCCCAATGGATTGTGGCCTTCATCAGGGCTGTGTATTCGCCCACCGAATACCAATGGGCCGAATCACTCCAACCCTCAGCCCTCAGCCCTCAGCCCGCAACGGCTACTATGAACCATGAACCAAGAACTAATAACCCTCTCGACTTGATTGAAAATCAGTTAATCGCCCGTTTCTCCCAAATTTTTACCAACCCCTCCACTCTTTTCAGCCCACTTCCATCCAAAATCCAACTTTCCCCCACCCCCAAACCCCCAGCGGCTACTACCAACCATGAACTCATAACTAATAACTCACTTCCTGCTCCCGAACGCCCCAATCTTTTAGCCGGTCAGGTTCTCGATCCGGCTGGATTATATCTGGAAGGGGTTATTTTAGAGCTTTCCGACGCCTCTGGTTTACCCGTCCGGGCCTTGCGCACCAACAAATTGGGTCAATTTATGACCGCCACCCCCCTGGCCTCCGGACCATATACATTGTCTGCCGAAAAAGAAGGTTTTACTTTCCCGCCCCTTTCCCTGCAAATCGAAAACAAAATTATCAACCCCATCACCATTTCTGCCCATGCCTAAAACTATTAGTTCACAGTTAGTTAGTTCATAGTTCATAGATATGTTTAAATTTGAAGAATTAATCGTGTATCAAGAAGCAATAAAACTATCTTCAGAAATATATAGACTCACTT
>JBBUDC010000048.1:0-1112 GCA_038057495.1 Patescibacteria group bacterium | reverse complement strand
AGCCCCACTGCCAAAAGTGGCGCCAGACGGGCTTTATTATATAAAACATTATTTGGAATGGATTATCCGCTGGGGGCATACCCGGTATATCAACCTCCCCTTATGTCATTCCCGCAAAAGCGGGAATCCAGGTCTGGATCCCCGGGTCCCTCCAGAGGCGGGTAAACAATCCCGAGGATGACAGAAAAAGAAAGTTTTGTAACTTATAACTCAATGAAATAATGGATAATGATATTTTACCATTTTTACTGGCAATAAAAAATCAGCCCCGACGTTGGCGGGACTGATATGATATCTGCTCGGCTATGCCCGCTGATTCGCAGGTTTGGGCGGTTCAGTAACCGAAAGATCTACCGGCTCCTCCCAGATAACCTTTGGATCGCGGACTTCCCCAAACTCATTTTCTTTTCCCAATCTGCCATACAAGAAACCATACCAAATCAAAGCGGCAACTTTGTTAATGACATCATTTTCCGTATCACGGTCAAAATCCTAAAAATTCAGAGGGATGAACTCAATGCTCCACTTACCTGATCCCATCTCTCTTGTGTACATTATCTTCCACATTCCTAGCCTCCTTTGGCTGGTTGGTTTGAGTTTGATTACTGCTCGGCAGTCGGATCAGGATTATGAACCGGATCACGCTTGCCAGCTGATGCACCGGTTTCGCTTTTGTTTTCTACTACTGGAGAAATCGGACAAACAATTTCTGGATCAAAGAATTTACTTTCCGGCGCATTTTCTATAATCATTTGCCAAACCAATTTGGCTTTTCTTACTACTTCATGGCAATAATCACTGTCCACATTAAGCGGATAACGACCCGAAAAGTGGCCTCCTTCAATTTTCATTTTATAAGCAAGAAACCAAGCCACTGCGGCCTCCTTCGTTGAAAAGTTAAAGAGCAAACCCCGTAAAGCAACTTTGGCAGTTGCCTCACGGGGCAAAACCCATTCGAATAAGCTTACAACAAACATTGTCTTCCAGTCAAACAAAATACAGTGAGAATGCGATCGCATTCTCACTGTATTTTTGCAAAATCGATAAAAATCAAATATTATCCGAGATAATACTTATTATCGTCTTTCTTTTTAAATCCGTTAAGATTCAAA
>JBBUDC010000047.1:0-2809 GCA_038057495.1 Patescibacteria group bacterium | reverse complement strand
AAAATACTTAAAAAATGGAGTAAAAACAGAAAAAACGTTCTGCAGAAATTCCGTGCCTCAATACCGGAAATTATATTCAGAACCACCCGGCTTGAAGGTGAACCAGTGACCAGAGAAATGGTTAAATCCTTATTTAGATGAAAACAATTTCTTCTACGAAACCCAAAGGGGCTACCTCCTACCGGGAAACAGCCTTTGGAGTTATTTCAAGATCAAAACTTCTTAATTTAGAACTAAAAGGAACAAAAAGAGGACTAGATCTAATTCATAAACTAATATCAGAGAATCAGAAATTAGATATAACTCCTGATCTTGTCCTAAAAATTCATGAAGTTTCCTTCGGATGGATTTTTCCAGACTGGGCAGGAAAATATAGAAATGTTCAAGTTGAATTTTCTGGAAAGGTGGCGTCCCCATATCACAAGATTCCAGAAATGATTTTAGGCATGTGCCAGGATCTTAAAGAAAGACTTAAGCATTTAAATTCGGCTGATTCCAACTATTTAAATGACGTCTTAGAGCTTCTTGCTTGGTTTCAACACCGTTTCGTGTTTATTCATCCATTTCTTGATTACAATGGACGAGTAGCCAGAATGTTGACGATTCTAATTATTTTGAAGCTAAACCTGCCTCCGGTTGAAATCAAAGCCGAAACCGGTAATGATAGAAAAAAGTATTTGGAAGCTATGTATGCCGCCGACGATGGGGATTATCAAAAATTGATTAATCTTATTGGCGCGGCACTAAAAGAATATTTATCAAAATAAACTATATGATCAAAGTCGGTTTTATTACTGCCCCCTTAACCAACGCCAACGCCGTCCGTGGCGTGGGTTTCTACACCCGCCGCTTATTGCCTGAACTAAAAAAACAAGCCAAAGATTTCGGACTTGAAATTTTAGAAATAAATTCTTTAGATCAATTAGAGCAATTAGGTCAATTAGAAATTGTGCACTATCCATATTTTGATCTCTTCCGCCACACACTACCAATTTATAAACAGATTAAAACCATTGTGACTGTCCACGATGTAATTCCTTTGGAATTTCCCGACCATTATCCACCAGGGTTACGAGGTTGGACCAATCTCCAATTACAAAAAATTGCCCTGAGCCGCGTCGAAGGGGTAATTACAGACTCACATGCTTCAGTAAAATCTATCCATAAATATCTAGGTGTACCCCACGCCAAACTCAAGCTTGTATATCTGGCTGCAGACCAGATATTCAAAAAAGTTGCCAATCCAAAAAATAAGTTCAACTTACCCAAAAAGTTTGTATTGTATGTGGGAGACGTTAACTACAACAAAAACATTCCCAATTTAGTAACAGCCTGCAAGCTAGCCAATTTCCCTCTTGTCATCGTAGGCAAACAAGCCGCACAATTAGAAAATCTTGACCTTGCTCATCCCGAGCTTTGTCACCTACAAAACTTAAACTTAGACTCAGTTCTTAGACTTGGCTTCGTTTCTGACGATGACTTAGTGAATATTTACAACTTAGCTACAGTTTATTGCCAGCCATCATTTTCGGAAGGTTCCGGCTTGCCGGTTCTTGAAGCGCTCGCCTGTGGTACTCCCGTAGCCTGCAGTAATACCTCGTCCTTACCGGAGATTGCCGGTGACAATGCCGCATATTTCGATCCCCATGATGTAAAAAGCATGTCTCAGGCTATAATCAAGGCCATCAACCATCAACCATCAACCAAGAACTTGTCTCAATTCTCATGGCAGGAGACAGCCAAACAAACCCTCATGGTTTATCAAGAAATATTATGAAACTTTCTCAAATCTTAAAATATTTTGTCATCTGGCAACTAGCACTTCTGCTCATTGCTTCCATGTCTTTGAAATTCCTACCCTTACGGGGAACTTTTGTGGGCGAGGGAACAACAGTCTACAACACCAATCCGCTTCTCTATAGCCGGGCCAATTTTGACGGCTTTCACTATGTAAGAATTGCTCAAAGAGGTTATGGCTACGCCCAGGAAGCCTTTTTTCCTCTCTATCCTAACCTCATTCGTTTTTTTACCAACTATTTAAAAAATCCTGTTGTTTCCGGTCTCCTCATTTCTAATTTCTCATTTCTCATTTCTCTCATATTCTTGGTCCGCATTATCCGGCTGGATTTTTCCTACCTCAAAGCCCCGGCAGTTATTGCCATTCTCCTGCTTTTTCCCACCAGCCTGTATTTTGGCTCTGTATATACCGAGAGCCTGTTCTTCGCCTTCATTACAGGAGCATTTTACTTTGCCAGAACAAAAAGATGGTGGCTGGCAGGAATTCTGGGTGCTTTGGCCAGTTATACCCGTTTTGTGGGTATTTTCCTCTTTCCAGCCCTTCTTGTTGAATGGTATCTCCAAGGCCGAAAATTAAAACACCTTCTTCCGGTTCTGCTCATTCCAGCAGGTCTCCTGGTCTACATGAGTTATCTCAACAAAACCACCGGCGACCCACTTGCATTTTTCCACGTCCAAAAGCTCTATGGCCAATTCAGAAGCGAAAAAATTATACTGCTTTATCAGGTATTTTGGCGGTATATCAAAATGATTTTTACTGTCAACCGGGCAGACCCTCTGTATATGACAATTTTATTGGAAGCCGCCACCGGAGTAATTTTCCTGATTACTTCCATTTATTCATTTTTAAAACACCGTCTTTCTTACGCTGTATTTAACGCCTTTGCTTATCTTGTCCCCACTCTTACCGGCAGTTTTGTCTCCCTCCCCCGTTACATTCTAGTTTGTTTTCCCTCTTTTATTCTCATGGCCTCCTTTCTTCAACACCGCTCTCATTACAGAAAAATAGTAT
>JBBUDC010000046.1:0-2471 GCA_038057495.1 Patescibacteria group bacterium | reverse complement strand
TATAATACTGAAGTCTTTCTTAGCCAATCAAAATGAGTTTCCGTGTAATCAAAGGAATTGTTACCACAACCTGTGACACTTAAGATTGCCCCCGGATTCGGAGCTACTAAATGACCTGCCAATACAGCACCCCACCTCTTGCTCACAGCTTGATAAACAACCCCTAAATATCTATCCAACGCATTTTTCTGTTCCGTATTCGCCATTGACGGTATTTTAGTATCCGATTTCCGGTTGTCAAGGTAGAAATCGTTCCACCTTTAAGGTGGAAAACAAATATCCCCTCTTAAAGTAAGAGGGGGTTACAGGGGTGATATTTTAAGCTATTATAGAGTCAATGCCTGCCTCTGTACCCAAGCCTGTAGTTCTGGCTATTCTGGATGGCTGGGGTATTGCTCCACCGGGACCGGGAAACGCCATTGCCGCAGCCAAAACCCCCAACATAACCTCTTTGTGGAGTGCCTACACTCACACTCAACTCATAGCTCACGGTGAGTCAGTCGGCTTGCCTAAATCAGAACCTGGTAACACTGAAACCGGACATTTAAATCTCGGGGCTGGCCGGATTGTGTATCAGGATTTGCCCAGAATCAACATGGCCATAGCCGACGGGACCTTCTTTCAAGATCCGGAGCTCATGGCCGCCATTACTCACGCCAAGAGCAACAACTCCCGCGTTCACATCATGGGTTTGGTCGGTGGCGGGGGAGTCCATTCCGACATTTCTCACCTTTTTGCCCTGGTCCGTTTATGTAAAGAGCAGCAAGTGCCCAAACTGTATTTACACATTTTTACTGATGGCCGCGATTCTCCACCTACCGCCGCCTTAACTTACATCAGCCAAGTAAAACAAATCATACAAAGAGAGGGGATTGGTGAAATTGCCTCGGTCATGGGCCGTTATTTCGCTATGGACAGGGATTTCCGCTGGGATAGGACAGCCAAAGCGTATTTTTGCCTTACCGCAGGAGTTGGCAAAAAGGCCGCCTCCATAGACGAAGCAATTACTCAATCGTATTCAGCCAATAAAACTGACGAGTTTATTGAACCAACTGTTATTATTCCGGACGGGATTATCAAGTCTTCAGATGCAGCCATTTTTTACAACTTCAGAATTGACCGCCCCCGTCAACTGACTAAAGCTTTTGTTCTGCCCAACTTTGAAGAAACCGCCAACCACGTAGGTTTTGATCCTTATGCCGTCAAATATACCCAAAAGCACACCACCGATGTTTCCGGTAAACCTCCGCCTTTTGCCCGGGGACCGCAAATGACCAATTTATATTTCGTCACTATGACCGAATATGAAGAGCATTTGCCAACTCACGTAGCCTTCCCGCCCCAGGTTATCGACATGCCTTTAGGAAGAGTTGTGTCTACCAACCAGCTTCGTCAACTGCGGCTCTGTGAATCAGAAAAGGAAAGGTTCGTCACTTACTATTTCAATGGTCAACGCGAAGAAATTTTTCCTTCAGAAGACCGGCTCATTGTTCCTTCTCCCAAAGTGCCAACTTATGACAAAAAACCGGAGATGTCTGCACTTGAAGTAACCCAAGCGGCAGTTGAAAAAATTCAGTCCCAAACCTACGATGTGATTATTTTAAATTATGCCAACGCAGATATGGTGGGCCACACCGGAAATTTCAAGGCCACTCTCAAGGCTTGTGAAACAGTAGATGAGTGCATAGGCTCCCTTTCAAAAGCCGTTTTAGCAGTAGGTGGAGTGCTCATAATTACCGCAGATCACGGCAACGCTGAAGAAATGATTAATAGAACTACAGGTGGAGTAGACACCGAACATAATTCCAACCCCGTACCCATAATCATAGTCGGCGACGCATTCCGCACCGCCAATCAGATCCCCCAAGGCATACTAGCCGACGTTTCTCCTACCATTCTTGGACTTCTCAAAATCCCTGCCCCATCCCAGATGACCGGGCGTAATTTACTACGATAGTAATTTCTCCTTTGTATACTCCGTCATCCGGACCTATATACTCATAAATTTTGGTTAATTCCCGGGCTACAATTACATCCGCATCCGGGTATCTTTTCTTTATTTCTTCGATTGTTTCACGAGTCCTTACAGGGGACTCGTAAATAATAGTTGTAGTATTTGGCAAAATTTCGTATTTAGAATTCCAAAATCCCAAAAACATAAACTTATCCGTTGGTAATCCCGCAACTGATAAAGCTGATGTCACAGCTGACGCACCGGGTATTGGCACCACGACAAACCCCGCCGCCCTGACCACGCTGACCACCTTGTAACCCGGATCCGAAATCAAAGGCGTTCCCGCATCAGAAACCAGAGCCGCATCACCATGAACTAAGTAACCAAGCAACAAACTAACCATCTTTGCTTCATTCCAATCCCGTACTGATACAAACTTGGGATGATTGGGGATATTTAACAGTTTAAACAGTTGTCCCGTTCTTCTGGTGTCTTCACAGGCTACAACTGGTACTTG
>JBBUDC010000045.1:0-3254 GCA_038057495.1 Patescibacteria group bacterium | reverse complement strand
TATGCTCCCAGTTTTATGAGTAAACCCAAAGATCCATTTGTATTTATCCATCACGCGTCTGATGCCATCGACGATATTTTTAAGTATCATCAGGATGTTAAAAGTCTAGATGAATTAAGGAATGACCCCAAAACTTTTGACGCTATAGTCAGAAAGTTAGAAATAATTGGCGAAGCCGTAAATAATCTAGCGCAAGAGTTTTTGCAAAAATACCCGGATGTAGATTGGACCGGGCCGGTTGGATTGAGAAATGTTTTGACGCACGAATACTTTGATTTAAGCCTAAAAATTATTTGGGAATTAATTGATAAAAACTTGCCAGTTCTCAAAGCCCAGATTTTAAAGATTCTTGAAGATGAAAAGTAACGTCGCAGACAATCTCAAACAATTCTTGCCCACATATTAAATATGAAGTTTTCTGGCCTAGTACTCGAAGAAAGTTTAAAAGAAGCCATCCCACCTGAAAGGTGGGATTTCTTAACATGAAGAAGATATTGAACTCCGCTTGGTTTAAAAGAGTTTATTTTGCAGTCTCCCTAGCATTGTTGGGGATTGGGTTATATTCCGTCTTTGACCCCGAGCCATTTTTAAAGTTTGGCTACTTTGGAATTTTTGTTTTTAACGCTCTCGGAGGTGTGGGAACATTTCTAATTCCCGTCCTCTCTTCAAAAATGAATATCGTATTATTAGCTCTTGCCACGGCAACCGGAATGGGAATAAATGACAGTATTGCCTGGTTAGCTGGCAGAGGAAGCTCGGAAGCGGTATACAAAGTTAAGTGGGCGGATAAGGCAGAACGTTTTTTGGATAAACATGGGTGGAAATCATTGTTTGTGTTATCTGCGCTCCCCTTGCCGTACGATGCGATTGGGCTGGTGTCAGGATATTTAGGTATGGACTATTTGAAATTTTTCATGCCCACGGTGTCTGGAAAATTTATTAGAATGCTTTTAATAGGATATGGTTATCAATGGTTAATCAGTTTATGACGATAAAATCTAAAGCCTTTTCCAGTCATTATAGTAGTGTCCCTCTCTTTGATAAAGAGAGGGATTAAGGGTGAGTTATTATGACCACGAACGAAAAGAAAATTGAGTTGGAGAAGATTGCCCAGGAAATAAAAAGTTTCACAGGCTTAGATATTGCCAAGAGTGCCACGCATGCAGTTCCTGGTGAAGGCAACCCTGACGCCAAAATTATGTTCATCGGCGAAGCCCCTGGCCAAGTGGAAGATTCCACCGGCCGGCCGTTTGTAGGCCAATCCGGACAGCTAATGAGAAAAACTCTTTTCGAGACAACAGGCATCAAACCGGAAGAAGTATTTATAACCAATATTGTTAAGTTTCGCCCTCCGGATAATCGGGATCCAAATGATTCTGAAATTGCCGCCTGTGCCAATTGGTTGGACCGCCAAATCAAAATTATCTCTCCCAGAATTATTGTTACCCTGGGCCGTTTCAGTATGGCCAAATTTATTCCCGGCGTCACTATATCTCAAGTCCACGGCGTCGCCCGCTACTATCAACTATCAACTATGAACTATAAACTAGTAATATTCCCCATGTATCATCCTGCAGCCGCCCTGCGGGGTACCACAATGATGAATGCTTTTAAAGAAGATTTTGTGAAGTTAAAAAATCTGCTGGCGCCGCAAGTTAAAATAGAGGATAATAGTCCCAGTCAGACCACCCTATTTTAGGGCTAGGGGCTAAGGGCTAGGTGCCAAGTAAAAATGCGAAGTTACGAATCATTAGAGGTATTTCAGAGATCAGATAAATTGGCTCTAAAAATCTATCTACTTACAAGAAAATTTCCCAGAGAAGAACTATTCGGAATAACTAGTCAGCTTCGTCGTGCAGCCTCATCTATTCCCACAAACATCGTCGAGGGATATACCCGTAATTCCACAAAGGAATTTTTGCAGTTTCTAAATGTTTCCAAGGCATCAGCCGCCGAGACCAAGTATTGGCTGGGATTTTCTGGTAAACTAGGGTTTATTACAGAGTCGGAGTTAACAGAACTAATTTCAGAAACAGAAATAATTATAAAAATGTTAACTAAATTGGTGCAATCACTTAGCACCTAGCACTTAGCCCTTAGCACTATTTTAATGGACAATTTAAAAATAATTTCTTTAGGAGGATTTGGCAAAGTCACTTCCAACATGTTCGTCTACGAATACGGCGACGACATTTTGTTGGTCGATTGTGGCATGGGTTTTCCCACCGAAGAAATGTTGGGAGTAGATATTTTAATTCCCGATATTTCATACTTAAAAAGCCGCAAAAATAAAATCCGGGCTCTTATTTTGACTCACGGACATGAGGATCACACTGGCGCCCTGCCATATATCCTCCCCCAGTTAAACGTGCCCATTTATGCCAGCAAACTTACAGCTCATTTGGTCATGGAAAAACTTGCAGAGTACGAAGGTATGCCCAAGACAGTTAATATTTTAGATCCCGGTAAACCTCTATCGCTGGGTCAATTTAAAGTTGAATCGGTCCGCGTTTCTCACTCCATTCCCGACGCCACAAATCTCATCATTAGCACTCCCGCAGGAACTGTGTATCACGGCAGTGATTTTAAATTCGATTTCACTCCCGTCGATGGAGTTCTCCCCGACGTCGGCCGCATCGCCGCCGCCGGCAATTCCGGTGTCCAACTTTTACTTTCAGATTGTTTAGGCAGCGAGCGCAAAGGTCACACTCTATCCGAAAAAACTCTGGAGGAAATGTTTGAGCGGGAAATTTCTCACTGCTCCGGCAAATTTATTATGACCACTATGGGTAGCAACATCAGCCGTTTCCGCCAAGCCATCGAAGCTGCTGTCCGCCACGGCCGCCGGGTGGCCATTTTAGGCCGCTCCATCCAGCGCAATTTGTCAGTTGCCCAGCGTTTGGATTATTTAAAGATTCCCAAAGGAGTGTTAGTTGACCCCAAACAAATCCGCCGCCTGCCTCCCCAAAATCTATGTTTATTGGTCGCTGGTTCTCAAGGCCAAGCCGGATCAGCCATGGAGCGGTTGAGTTTGGGTGAGCACCAAGACGCTGTCATCAAACCCGGCGACAAAGTTGTCTTTTCTTCCGACTATATTCCCGGTACCGAGTCATCCACCCAATCTCTAATTGATACTCTTTCCAAATTAGGCGCCACGGTAATTTATACCAATATTACCGATAATCTGCACGTTTCCGGCCACGGCTCCCAGCAGGATCTCTTGATGATGATGGCCCTCACCCGGCCCAAATATT
>JBBUDC010000044.1:0-1572 GCA_038057495.1 Patescibacteria group bacterium | reverse complement strand
CGATGCGGGTGCCGCAGGAGACGATGAGAGTGGCGGCCCAGGTGGAGAAAGTGGCGGAGCAGATGGTCAGAGAGGGCAATAAAAACGCCGTTTCCGATGCCAAGTCTGCAGTGTATCTGGCCCAGGCGGCGCAAAAATCAGCCATGGAGAATGTAGAAATTAACAAGCAAGCTCTTGCCAAACTTAATAAACAGGTATAGATTTGAAATATGACGGATGTTACCGGCAAGGAGTTATTGGAAAGGAATTACCCCGAGGGCAGCCCGGCCAGAAAAATAGCCGAGACTGTTGCGAGTATTGATGAGCGTCTTGCAAAGGCAGCGGAAATTTCAAGGCTGAATCGAATTAAAATGGGGAGGGTAGAGCCGGTAAAGCCAGAAGTGGTTGCTGAAGAGAAGAAGAGTTGATATAATTGGCGAAGTTAATTTCACACCCCGATGGTTTTTCTCCTGCGAAGAGCAAAATCGGGGGAGGAAAAAGCCAAGGCTTGGGCCTACGGCCAAAAGGAGAAATAATGAGCGAAGTAACACTACAACAGCTATTGGAGGCGGGATGCCATTTCGGACATCAGGCTAGGCGGTGGAATCCGGCTATGAAGAAGTATATTTATGGAGAAAGAGACGGGGTGCATATTTTTGATTTGGTGAAAACCAAAGAAGGATTAGATAATGCGACCGCCTTCGTCAAGACTTTGGCGAGTCAAGGTAAAACTGTGCTGTTTATTGGGACTAAAAGACAGGCTCAAGAAATTATAAAAGAAACAGCAGTGAAACTGGGGATGCCATATCTGATTCAGAGATGGATCGGAGGCATTTTGACCAACCATGACCAGATTTGGAAAAGAGTCCTGAAAATGAAGGATTTGAAAGCCAAGAGGGAAGTTGGAGAGCTGAAAAAATATACCAAGAGAGAACAACTGCTAATTGACCGGGAAATTGCTCAACTGGAAAAATTCTTCGGAGGAGTGGCCGGAATGGAGAAGCAACCGGATGCGCTGTTTGTAGTAGATTCTCACCGGGAGGATGTAGCGGTCCGGGAAGCCAAAATTATGAATATTCCCGTAATTGGGATGGTGGACACTAATGGAGATCCAAACAAAGTTGATTATGTGGTTCCAGTCAATGACGACGCAGTTAAATCAATTGAGTTGATTGTTGGTGCCGTCGCTGGCGCAATGAAATAATGAAGGTTTCGCTTGAACAAATCAAAACACTTCGGGAAAAAACTTCTGCAGGAATTGCAGACTGTAGACAGGCTTTGGAAGAAGCAAGTGGAAAGATGGACGAAGCGATTAAGATACTAAGGAAAAAGGGGATTGAGAGAGCTGAAAAAAAGGCGGAGAGAGAAGTCAAAGCCGGATCAGTGTTTTCGTATGTTCACCACACTGGACGGGTAGCCGCATTAGTGGCTTTGGCTTGTGAAACGGATTTTGTGGCTAAAACTGATGAATTTCAAAAATTGGGCAAAGAGTTGGCTATGCAGGCAGCTGCCAACAAACCTACAAGCACAGAAGAATTTTTGAAAGAAGAATATTTGCGCGATCCGTCTAAAACAGTTGCCGAATTGGTTAAG
>JBBUDC010000043.1:0-4769 GCA_038057495.1 Patescibacteria group bacterium | reverse complement strand
ATGGTTTCGATGTCTTGGTGAATTGTTTTGGTGGTGTGATATTCTTCTTCAGCCCGAAGTTGGGCATGGCGGTTTTGAATATTTTGACCGACCATAACGAGGGGCAAAAGAAGAAGTTGAATGATGTTGCTGATAAAAATCATAAATACGAATGGAAACGGATCGAAAGGTTTTTTGGCAACAGCTTGCCAGAGCATCCAGCCAAAAACAAAGATGATGAAGAAATAAAGCGCGTACATGGAACCTACAGCTGTGGTAATGATGACAGCTACCCGATCCTGAAATTGGAGACGGTCTTTGTGCTTGGCGTTGATGTCCTCGGGAGTGTGGCGGGATTTGAGATAGTCGGGGAGACTTTTAGGCATTAGAGTTAGTATACTATAGCCATGCCGCATAGCGTCAAATTATTAGTTATGGTTTTGGTTTTTGGGTTGGGAGGATGGTGGATGTGGAGGAATAGAACCAATGTGAGATTTACGGCGATTGATACAAAAGGGGGAGTAACTATTTCTAGTTTTGATCCAGTGAGTAAAAAAGGTTTTGAAATGAGATTGCCTGACAATATGGAAATTCCCGGAGATGCTAAAAGAGGGATGTGGAAGGCAGCTAAAATTGGCCAAGCGGGAGAACCTGATTGGGCTGCTCAGTCGGTGGCCAATTACTTAGGAATAACATACACCAAGGTCAACGGAGGCGTTTGGTGGTGGGACAGGCTGAGACTGAAATGGGAAAAAATAGATATGAACAGACGAGGTTGGGTAGAAGAAACTAAGGCAGTCGATGGCGAGCCGGTGGTTCGTTTGAGCGAAACTTGGAAAATGGCATCCCGGGAGATGTTTGCAAGTGAAATAATTTCCCAGCAAGGCTGGACAGCGGGGGTCATAAATTCAAGCGGAGAAATGGGCTTGGCGGCTAAAACGGCAGACAGAATCGAAAGTATGGGGGTGAGAGTAGCAGAAGTAAAAACTGGTCAGGGGAGCGCGAAGGGTTGTTGGGTAGAGAGTCTAAACAAAAACAAGCGAGAGATGGTTGTAAAAATAATAATGGCAAACTGGAAGTGTAAATGGAAAGAAAACCCCCAATTGGGGGAGAAAGAATTATTGTTGTTCCTCGGACTCTCCCTCTGAAGTGGGAAGAGATAGAGTTTCTTCCTGTTCTTCGGTAGCTGATGTATCTGGTTTTTCGTCGTGGATCAGCTCCGGAGGAGTAAAAGCCGAGTAAGTCAGCTTTTCGGTAATGGGGAAAGAAGGGCTATGGGCAAACTTAGCAGCCCGGTGATTTTCTTTGGCAAAAATTCTGAATGGGTCAATGGATCTGATCCAGGCCACATAGGTGTTGCCGGCTTTAATAAATGGCCGTAGGCGGGCGGCCAAGTCATCTGGCAGGCGGCCTAAATACTCATTACTGGAAGAAACTGCGGCTACAGTATGCTGGCGCACAACAATATTTACCGGGTCTCCTGCGTGCAGACGGGCCAATACCTTGGCGTCGCCAAGTCTAATAAGAGTAATGGTTTTAGTGACTCCGGGCTCTTCCAGAAACAAAGGCATAGCCTGGGCAGAAAATGTTTTGGCATGATGGCTAATGCGGGAGGTTTTCAAAAGACCCAGATTTTTGGCGGCAATGGAGTTAAATTTATCCAAACGTAAGACTTTTTTGTAAGTTTCTTCCGATTTGGATTTTTGACCGGTTTCTAAATATGCCCGGCCGAGGCGGTTTAGAGTTTCAATATCTTTGGCATTTTCTTTCAGAAGTACAAGGTTGACCTTTATTGCTTCTTTCCAGTTGCCGGAGAGAGCAAAATCTATAGCCTTTTGGGATAAATCGGGCGGGTACATCGCAAAAAGTATAGGGGATGGTACAATAATGTCAATGAGTGGGCACAGTAAGTGGGCGACAATTCACCGGCAAAAAGGGGTAAATGATGCTAAAAAGGGAGCAATTTTTACTAAACTGGGAAAAGCAATTAGTATTGCTGTAAAGCAGGGTCAGGGTCTGCAACTGGCTTTGGAGAAGGCAAAACAATACAACATGCCCAAAGACAACATTCAGAGAGCTCTCAACCCGATTCATGGCGAGCTGTATGACGTGGTATTTGAAGGGTTTGGGCCGGGAAACGTGGCTATTATGGTTTCTGCCGTTACTGATAATAAATTGCGTACGGGTCAGGCAATCAGAGATGTGTTGGAAAAAAGCGGCGGAAGTATGGGAAGCCAGGGAGCAGTGGCTTACTTGTTTTCGCATGAGGGTGAAATTGTGGCCAAATCCAACAAAGCAGTGGAAGATGCCGAACTTGAAGTAATTGACTTGGGAATCGATGATGTGGAAGCAGAAGGGGATAAGCTACTAATTTACTGCCATAGGGATCAAACGTTTGAACTGAAAGAAAAATTGGAAAAACTAGGATACAAAGTTGAGTCTGCAGAATTGGTCATGAAACCCACTCTTCTGATGGAAGTAAAAGATGAGGAAACAAAGCAAAAAATTGAGTTAACTTTAGGAAAATTAGAAGATCTGGACGATGTCCAGAAAGTCTGGACTAATTATTTATAAACATGCGTAAAAGACAAAAATTCGTGTTGACTGCGGCCATTTTGACGTTTGGGCTGGGGTGGCTGCCCAAAATTCCGCTTGATTACCAATACTGGTATATCGCTTTGACAGGGGCAGTGACACTGGTATTATTTTTGTGGTCTTTAAAGGAAGGATTAAATGGAGTGGAATGGTTTACCTTGCCGGTTCTTCCGGTGCTGTTTACGGTTGGTTTTGAGCTGTTTTCCATACTGCTGGTGGTACCGTCCGGATTTTGGCAACCCATGGTCCGGGGAGTAGTTTTGGCGGTGTTTGGGGTTTCTCAATACGCTCTTTTGTTGACAACGAATATTTTTTCGGTGGCGGCCATCCGGACGATTGCTTTGTTTAGAACAGCCACAGCAATGGGTTTCTTGATGACTCTGGCCACGGGATTTTTGGCATATGACGCAGTTTTTAGCTTCCGACCGGGATTTTGGATTTCGGCTCCGGTCGTAGTGATTATTTCATTTTTACTATTACTTCCTTCATTATGGTCAGTAAATCTAAATGAGGGAATTTCCCTAAAGATTATTAAGTATTCAGTGTGGATGGCGATATTACAGGGAGCATTAACGGTGGCCATTTCTTTTTGGCCGGTGTCACTGACCGTGGCTTCACTCTTTCTGACAACTATGTTATATACATATTTAGGTATTGCCCAACACCACTTTTCCCAAAGGTTATTTAGTAAAACGGTTTGGGAATATGTGACGGTGGGGGCAGTAGTCTTAGCAACAATGTTACTTACAGCGGGACTGGGGTAGGTTCATGTTCCGAGAGATAGTCACGATAACTGGGAATGCCAGAGTTGATGATCGTGGAAGGGCAAGGGGGGTTTTTGTTCCTGACGCTAGTTGTTGGACAAGCTTTGGATGTTTTAGGAAAGATTTTGGAGGTTAGTTTAATCAGATGAGTAGGGGCAATCGCCGGGGTGGGAGCAAAAAAGGAACTCGTTGCCTCTGGAGTCTACGCGATAAGTGCAACCGCATGGGAGTTTTTCTGTCCGGCCAAAACCTAGCAAGCGATTTTGGATATCCAGTCCTCGTGATTTCCCTGACCTAATTGAATCGAACTCGACATCTGCTTCCGGATCGGGAAGTTTTTTCCTTGCAGTTTCGAGCCATTCTTCGTCCGTTTCCGGCTTGCCAGGGTACCATTGTCTTTTTTTCTTTTTGGGAGGAATCTGGGGTTTGTCGGTTTTGTCGAGAGTTGTTGGGGCTCTTCCTTCCCAAGCCTGGTCTCCCAATAAACTGTTTGCGATTCTTAGTTCATAAGCTTCTTGAGTTCTACCTGATTGTTCTAGTGATAGGGGAGTTACTCCTTTGGCCTTGAGTTCGTCTACCATCCGTTTTAATTCAGTAAGAGCTGGCACCTAGGGTGAATTTATATCAGTGGATATGGTAAGTGTCAATAGAGATTTTTGTCAGATGATACCGGGAGAGGGGAGCAACCTGTAATAGACCTGTAGTATTTATATAATAGTTTCACGGGGATAGCAGGGGAGTTTTCACACATTTAGCCTCAAATGATATAGTTTGATAGTGGTTACGTACTTAGCGGAGAAGGGATAACCTTGCTGATTGTGGACAACTTGGCTTGCTTCTGGGGAAGAGAATGACTCACACCATTAATTTCTAATTACTAATAACTAATTTCTAAAACGAAGAGAGAAGACCCTCTCCCAATGGTATTGACAAGGATTGTTCATTCTTGTATAACTGAGTATAATATCCCAAACACTCAGTTTAAATACACGGAGAAGGATCTGGATAAAAAATGATTTTATATTTATAAACAACTGCCTAGCCTAGAAATATGACAATTATTAATTATCTTAATTCCCTATTCATTTATGTTAATTTAAATTATGGTTCCTCCTAAAATAACCCGAAAACATAATCTCTTGAAATCAGACATAGCCTGGTTAGCTGGGTTTATTAGATGAAGAAAAAATTTATAATCAACTAAGGAAATTAAACAAAAGAGGCGTATGAGACAATATATAGTTTTGGATCAACTGGATGATTTTTTGTTGTATTTGAAAACTCAAAATTATAGTAATGAAACTCTTTATAACTATGAAAGAGATTTGAGACAATTGGAAAATTATTTGGCAGATGAAAAAATAGCTTTCGATAAGATTGATAAACAAACAATATTGAGGTTTAAGGCATACCTGACCAGCAGGGACAGAA
>JBBUDC010000042.1:0-1475 GCA_038057495.1 Patescibacteria group bacterium | reverse complement strand
ACCATATACGACAATTGTATGCCTATTGCATGCCAATCGTATGACTATTGTATGACCTTCTTAAGTAAGTCAAGATACCCCTGTTTTCCGGCAAATCCGACTTGCCGTGATAGTTCCGCTCCATCTTTAAATAAAATCACTGTGGGAATGCTCATCACTCCAAACTTCTGCGCAATCTCCGCTTCTGCATCTACATCCAGCTTAGCCACAGTTACTTTACCTGCATATTCATCCGCCAAGCCGTCAATTACCGGCGCAGCCATCTTACATGGTCCGCACCACTCGGCCCAAAAATCTACCATCACTACTCCGGTTTTAATCTTCTCATCAAAATCAGCCTTGGTTAAATGTACTGCAGCCATTGCTTTAATAGTAACACAACTACTATCCCTATCCCAAAAACAGCCATCTGCCAAAGACTATCCGCCAATCGCTCCTTGTGACCATGATGCAATTCTGGAATTAGATCCGAGCAAGCCAAATATATAAACATCCCTGCTGAAAAAGACAGTAAATACGGCAACATTCCCGTAAACTTTATCCCCACACTATACATAAAAAATGCCCCCACCAAAGACACTCCCGCCGAAAGTAAGTTAACCAAAATTACTTTCTTTCTTGCCCAGCCTTTTGTTAACAGCACTCCAAAATCCGCCATCTCATGAGGAATCTCGTGAGCCGCCACCGCCAAGGCTGTTACCACTCCAGTTACCGGCGATACTAAAAATGTCCCAGCGATAATTACTCCATCTATAAAATTGTGTACCGTGTCCCCCACTGTAATAAGTATTGGTGTCCGCCTGTGTCCCTCGTGTTCTTCATCATGATGGTGATACCACAAAAACTTTTCCAAAAAAAACAGAAAAATTATTCCTATCAATACTCCAACCAAAGATAAATTATTTCCCGCCTCTGGCAGCAAATCAAAAAAAGCCGTCGCCAACAATACTCCTGCAGCAAACGATATTAATAGTAGAGATTGTGCGTGTGTAAATGCTTTTTTACGCAGCGCCAAAAGTATTCCTCCTGCTAAACTAACCACACTTCCCACAAACGACCAAAACAATATCTGCGCCAGAATCATCGCACCAATCCTACCAAAGAAACTAAGAGAAGCAATCCCCAGATTCCTCCAATTATATTTATTTCGCTTTTACCAAATTCTCTGGCAAAAACCCAAAACCAATTCTTTTTGTCTCCCGATAAAAAATCAGTAAACAGTCGAACCCCTAACCCTACCACTACTCCGGATGCCAAAGCACTGCCTACGCTGCTTACTACCCACAATCCCAACACTGCCACCACCAATCCCGTTAATATATTGTGAATTGGCAATCTGGTTCTTTCTCCAGATGTGGACCTTAAAATCCCCCAAGCATTTTTCCAATTTTTATTTTGTACTTCACGTCTTACTCTTTGACAAGTCAATTCTTGTGGGTTGCAAACTGCCACATAAAAAAGGTGGTCCGCTTCAG
>JBBUDC010000041.1:0-3257 GCA_038057495.1 Patescibacteria group bacterium | reverse complement strand
GCTTGCTCCAGGGTATAGAAACTAGAAACTAGAAAATAGAGAAGATAATGGACGACGTTAAAGATGGGGAATTCGACCATGCGGTAGCCGTTGGAATTGAAAAATCCATTTCCAGAAACATCGGAGAAATCGTCGTACCGCGGAGTAAAGATATCCACGCCATATTTGACAAAATTCCGGGTGACAGCTGAAGTATCTGCCTGTCTCCAGGAATGCCAGTCAGCTATGGGATTGTCAATCTTGTAAAGGCGCAGGCCAAGACCAAGCCCTAAGATGATAACGAGAATGATATTTCTAACTTTGACGGACATTTTGTGAGATACCCAGCAGTAACCAGGCCATTATAGCGATTTTTGAAGCCTCAAAGACATCAATAAATACGGCATTTAGCAAAAGTCCCACTAAGCCTAGGAAAATGGCGACGATAAAGGCTTGTTCCACGGTTTGAGGCGGAGCGAGAAAATGGCGGACGGATTTAAACAATTTAAAGAGCACTAATAAGAATGCTCCTAAACCCAATAATCCAGTTTCTGCCAGAACACGCAGATAATCATTGTCTACCGCCAGTCCTACAGAGGCAAAGCCCGTTCCTAAAATGGGGTTGTGATAAAAAGCGCGAAGAGCCCGGGGCCATTCAGCCTGAAGTCTGATGTTTAAAGAGCGGTCTTCGGGGGTAGCAGGAGGCTTAAGAGCGTCGGCCACTTCTTCATCTACGGCAGCAGCTTTGACGTGATTGATTAAAAACTCCTGGTAACGGCCTAGAAGTTGGGGGGAAGCAAGAATACTGGCTATACCAATGACAACCAGAGGGATCAGCCAGAGCCATTTTCTGATCAGAATCAGGAAAAGGGCTGTGGTTAAGTAAAAAGCGGCAAATGTCACCCGGGAGGCTGATAGCAACATGGTCCAGTACACCAGAGCTCCGGTGAGAAAAAGGGGCCATTTAGGACGAATATCTTTGAGGCTTAAAAGAGCAATTATCAACAGCAGGGGGAAAATAGAGTAGGCGGCTAGGTCGTAGTGGCCGGCAAAAGTAGAGTTGATGCGGGCCCCCGGGCCTAGAGTGACTGCCAAACCTTTGGCAAATTCACTATTGGTAGTGGAGATGACCGGCCAACCCAAGAATTGTTGGCCCAACCCGTAAATGGCTACTAGGGCTGCTACTGCCAGGAAAGTTCTGATCACAAAATGCAGTTGATCTTTAGTCTTGATGGCCCACAGACCCACAAAAAACATGGACATATACTCTACCCGTCTGAAAGCATGAAGCAGGGCTTGGGAAAGAGGGGCGGTTTTGGTGATAAACACTCCGGAGAAAATGGACAGAAAACCAATGGCCAGGTACAACAGGATGGCTTTACTCACGGGGTTTTTGAGATCGGCAAATTTGTTTTTGATATTGGCCAGAAACCAAATGCCAAGAATGGCGGCAATGAGAAAATCTTCCAGCCGAACAGAAACGAAAGTGCCAGAAATACCTACTAGGGGAAATTTAGGATACAGGGGAATAAAAATAAGCAGGAGAATTACTAAGTACACCATTGTTTAACAAGAAACCCGAGACAAATAACGGAAAGGGTCAAAACAGTGAGACGGGAGAGTGGGTGACTGGGAACATATCTTATGGTGACTTTGTTTAGATAATGGACTCCGTTAATGTTAATTTGTTCAGTGGGATTGGTGGGCACAAAAGCATTGATGTAGAGATGTTCACGCCAGGGATGGACGATAACTTCCAGGAAACTGGATCTGGTTTGATCACGGATGACGGAGTAAGCGTCTTCGGGAGGTAAAACTAAGCGGTATTGGATGGGACTGCGGAAAGTCTGGTCGTAATACTGCATAATTTCAGGTCTAATAAGATTGGTGTAATAGGCCTTTCGATAGATGCTCTCTGTGTCAGCCGGCTCCCGGGAAATCAGAGAACCCGGAGGGGGGGGAGGAAAGGAAGGAGAGGGAAAAATTAGATAATAGATACTAGATACTAGGAGAGCAAAAAAAATAACTTTCTTTATCATTATTGAAACAATCTGGCTCTGCCTAAATTATATGTGGGGTTTTTGTTGGCTCTTTCGCCGATTACCTTGGCAGGAACGCCGCCTACGATGGCAAAAGCGGGAACGTCTTTGGTGACCACAGCTCCGGCTGCCACGACTGCTCCCCGGCCGATTTTGACACCGGGAAGGATGATTGATCTGGGGCCAATAAAGACATAGTCCCCGATTTCTACCGGGGCCAGGGTGGCAGAGAAATCTTGTGCTTCCAAATCATGCTCGGAGTTGTAAATCATTACTTCAGAAGCAATATCTGTGTGCTCCCCTATTTTGATGGCTGCCCGGCCATCGAGGAAGACGTGGTCTCCCACTATGGAATCTTTGCCAATAGTGATTCCTGTAGGATCGTAAAACCGGGCCCACATGTGCAGGGTTCCTTGTAATTTGATTCCGGCCAAGGTGTAAAAGATTTTACGAATAAGGTGAGATGGAGCCAGGCCTACCAGATACAAAATGTAAAGCTCAAGGTCGAGAAAAATGTTGAAAATACGATTGACTATCTTTTGCAGAACTTGTTCTGGGTTTAAGGGTTTGCTGTTGCGGTCTCTAAACATTGTAGGGTGAGCTGGGCGGTTTTGTCCCAGCTGAATGATTTTACCCTTTTTAGTCCCAGTTGCACAAATTTATTCCTGTCAGGACCAATAGCTGTTTTAATTCCGGAGGCAATGGAATCTGGGTCATGAGGATTCACATAGATGGCGGCTGTACCGCCTACTTCGGGAAGACTGGCAACTTTGGAAATGACCACTGGGGTTCCACAGGCCATGGCTTCCAGAACCGGAATACCGAATCCTTCATGAAAACTGGGCATGACAAAGGCGGCGGCACCAGACATAAGTGCGGGCTTGTCCTTATCTAGCACAAAGCCGGTAAAGGTTACTCGGTCTTCCAACTTCAAACTTCGAACCAATTCAAAAATTCTATCGTAGAGCCAGGCTTTTTTACCAGCAATTACTAATTTAGTGCTAGGTGCTAAGTGCCCAGTGCTAAGTAGATGGAAAGCCCGGATAAGACCCTCAACGTTTTTGTTGGGTTTGAGACTGCCCAAGAATAAAATGTAGGGTTGCTTGGCAGGAACAGGAGTAGGCTTAAAGAGCTTTTTATCATAGGCCAGTGGAGTAACGGTAACTGAGGCAGGATTTACGCTATAGGTTTTGACAATGTCCTGCTTGGTAAATTCAGAAATGGCAATTATGCGTTTGG
>JBBUDC010000040.1:9326-10927 GCA_038057495.1 Patescibacteria group bacterium | reverse complement strand
AAGCGCTAGATAGGGCCACAGTGACGAACCGGGGTAATGCTCGGGTGAAACGCGGTAACCCTCTCTGCTGCAACCTCCGATCCGAGTGGGTCGCTACTCCCAATACTCGAAAGCTTGAGGGCATTAGATAGATTGTCATCGTGAAACAGAATCTGGCTTACAAACCTCCAGGTTGACAAATAGCCTTCTTTACCCCCAATATAGATATATTACTATGAAGAAAGAGAGGGGGTGAAAACTTTTGGATATATTTGCAGTATGGGAACAATCTGTTCTTTCTGCCTGGTCTGATCTGTCCGTCCGTTTCCTGACTTTCTTACCTGTATTTCTCGGAGCCATTCTGGTTTTTGTGGTCGGAGTCTTAATAGCCAATTGGCTATCTAAAATCGTCGAGCAAATTCTAAGAGCGGTAAAATTTTCCGATCTTACCAAATCAGCAGGTTTGGATGCATTTCTCAAGCGGGCTGATATCGGCCTAGATACCACAGGTCTGGTTGCTGCTGCCACTAGGTGGTTTATTATCTTGGTTTTCTTTGTGGCTACAGTCAATATTTTGGGGCTAACCGCCATCACCATCGTTCTCAACAATCTGGTCAACTACATTCCTAGAATCATTTCCGCGTCCTTAATTGTCGCGGTGGGAGTCTTTGTAGCCAACATTGTTGAAGGACTGGTACGTGGTGCTTTAGCATCAGTAGACCACGGTCATGCTAAACCCTTGGCGCATTTTTCTCGCTGGTTGGTTATGGTGGTTGCCATCATGGCTGCCGTCAACGAGTTACAAATCGCTCAAGCTTTAGTAGAGACTTTCTTCCAAGGCTTAACGTGGACCGTCACCTTGGCGGTTGGTTTAGCTGTAGGGCTCGGATCAAAAGATATGATATCCCGCATTCTTGAGGACTGGTACGACAACCTTAAGAAATAGTGATATTATTAATTTATGATCTCACCTGAGCTGTTCAAAAACAGTGGGGCTTTCCAGGGCCTGTTATCCCTCATCTTTGGGCTATTGGTTCTGATGTTTCCCAAGCTCCTCAATTATCTAATCGCTTTCTATTTCATCATTACCGGCTTAACCGCCGTACTTCCGTTCCTCCGCTAATGCCCCGTTTTACCGCATCCCCCGGGTTTAAAGACCGCCCAGTCCTGTTTATCGATTTGGAAATGACGGGTCTGGATGCCTCCAAGCATGAAATCATCGAAATAGCAGCCCTTCTGACCCGCCCGCCCCATTTTGACATCATCAATTCCTATTACACCAAAGTTTCTCCAAAACATATTGCCACTGCCGACTCCCAGGCCCTGGAAATTGTGGGTTACAGCCCTAAGCTTTGGCAAGACGCCATTTCTTTGCGCCAGGCCCTTTTGGAGCTGTCTCAGTTTGCCCCAGACTGTATTCTGGCCGGCTGGTCGGTGCAAAACGAATGGAACTTTCTCATTCACGCCTTAGAAGCAGAAAATTTACCATATTTCTTTGACGACAAAATGCTTGAAGTCTGGAGTCTGGCCTACGCCAAATTTTACCAATCAACTGAATTAGAGCGCCTCAACCTCGCCAATGTCAGTAAATTATTAAATATCTCCGTCGACCGCCACAAACC
>JBBUDC010000040.1:0-9226 GCA_038057495.1 Patescibacteria group bacterium | reverse complement strand
ACGCAATACATAGAAGCCATCAATAGTCACCCCCTCTCAAAATTTTACAAACTGCCATCCGCCATGGTTTAACCACCAAGCGAGGCTGAATTGTAAAGTCAAGGCTAGAATAGTCACTATTACGCTCCTTGTCAAGTCGTGCTTTACAGCCTCCATCGATAATTCTATTTCCGGTTCGTAAAAAGCCGCTTTATTATGGGACTTTGACATTAACCTCGATGCTAGCATATTATTTTGTAGATGTCACTTTTTATCGAGGCTACCTTGTTTTTTCTTCTGGCTATTTGGACAAGTGTTCTTACATATTTAACTCTCAAAAACACCCGCCAGGCTAAATTCAAATCATTGGATAAATCCGGTTTACGTCACTGGAGTCTGGTCCGTTTCAACCCCTTTTCAGATACCGGCGGGGATCACAGTTTTGCTCTCTGCTTGTTAAATGATGACCGAGATGGTTTAATAATAACTAGCCTTCATGGCCGCGGGGTAACCCGCTTTTATGTTAAAAAAGTATCCAAGGGTCAAGCAGAACAAGAGCTTTCCTCCGAGGAAAAATCTGCCCTAAACCAAGCACTCACATGACCAAACAAAAAATTCTCTTCATTCTAGCCGGGATCTCACTTTTTGTTCTTACCGCTGGTCTCTCCTACTTTCTATTTTCTAATATCCAATTTTCCCGCCTTGTTTCTCCGGAAGGCACTCCCGCTCCCACCGCTAAAAAATCCCGCATCGATCCCTCTATTCCCAGAACCGAAGCCTGTCCTTTAAATGGAGCCCTGTTTACCAAACAAGAAAAAGATATTTGGTCCACCCGCAGACCCCTAGCAGTCATGATTGAAAATCATCTCGATTCCCGGCCTTTATCAGGCCTTACTTCGGCAGATATCGTTTACGAAGCCGTGGCCGAAGGCGGCATTACCCGGTTAATGGGCATCTATTACTGTGGAGCAGCGGGGGACAACATTACTTTGGCCCCAGTTCGATCTGCCCGTATTTACTACACTAAACTTCTTTCCGAATACGACGCCCTTTATGCCCACGTCGGCGGCGCCGGCAATTGTGACGACCCCACCGTAGACGAGCGCGCCAAGGCCTTATGTTTTATCAGAAGAAACAAAATCAAGGACCTGGATCAATTCGGCCTGGACTTCAAAACTTGCCACCGTATTACTAATAGAACAGACAAAGAAGTCGCCTACGAACATACCATGGCCTGCTTTACCGATGAGCTATACAAGGTTGCTGCCAAACGCAAATGGGACGGTTGGAATTTCAAGTTTGTGTCCTGGAAATTTAAAACAGATGCGCCTGAAAAAGGCACCGTCAATAAAATCGCCTTTGGCTTCTGGAGCAACAAGCCGGATTACGACGTGGTTTGGGATTATGACTCAGTCACCAATTCTTACAAAAGAAGCACTGGTGGGCAAAAAGACATTGACCACAATTTCGATGAACAAACTGATGCCAGAAATGTGGTCATTCAGTTTGTCAAGCAAACCGGTCCCTTGGATGAGCATCTCCACATGTATTACGAGGTTGTGGGTACAGGCAAAATGCTTCTCTTCCAAGACGGCCAGGTCATTTCCGGCACCTGGTCCAAACCCACTCTTACCTCCCGTACCAAATTTAAAGATGCCAAGGGTGTGGAAGTGCAATTTAACACCGGCCGGGTTTGGATTGAACTAGTTCCTTCTGGAAACGAAATCAATTACGCCAAATAATCTTCTGGGTACTTGCATTACTCAAAATTTCTGGTATAGATAGTTTCAGTACTTCTTAGTCCCCTCCTACCCAAAGGGCGAATTATTAAGTAATTCGATTTAGGAGGGGATGCCCGAAGGGAGGGGAGGTACAACCATAGTTATGCTCAAGGATCTTTTTATCTCTAAAACCCGGGTCAAACTTCTGGAAATTTTTCTTTCTGATTCTACCCAGATGTACCACGTCCGGGATTTAGTTAGAAAAACTGCCGAAGAAATAAACGCCGTCAGAAGAGAACTGGCTCGCATGGAATCGTTAAACATGGTTAAAAAGGAGCCCCGCGGCAACAGGCTTTATTACTGGTTTAGGCAGGATTACGTTTTTTATCACGATCTGTTAAGTCTGGTGTCAAAATCTACCGGACTGGGAGCTGCCATCGTCAAAAACAAAAGCAAACTGGGCAATATCTTTTTAACGGTTCTTTCCGGCCGTTTTGCCCGCCATCTGCCCCGCAAATCTCCAGACGGGGTCGATCTGCTCATAGTAGGAGATATTGCTCTGCCGGAACTGGCTTCATTAGTCCGGGCCGAAGAAATCAAACGTGAACAAGCCATCAATTACACTCCCATGACCGTCGAAGAGCTCAAATTCCGCCGCACCCGTCATGATCCATTTTTAAACAGTATTCTTACTAGTAGTCGGGTCATGGTTATTGGCGACGAAGAAGATTTAGTAGGTTAATAATGCAGCACAAAGTAATTAAAACCGGCAATTCTCTTCAGGTAATAATTAACATATGAAAGCTTTCTGGATTGCCTTGGTTATTGTTCTGGCGGTAATTTTCAATTTACCCCAAACCCTGACCGTTGCCGGCAAGACCTTCTACCGTCCGGTCATCGATTTCTCATTACTGGGCCGGCGTTTCTCCCGTTCACTGGATCTTAAACTTGGCCTGGATCTGTCCGGTGGCACTCATTTGGTGTATCAGGCCGATACTTCTGCCCTGCCGGAATCAGACCGTCCCAAAGCAGTTGAAGCCACCCGATCCAATATCGAACGCCGGGTAAATCTCTTGGGAGTTTCCGAGCCTCTCATACAAACCGCCAGGATCGGTAATGATTATCGTCTCATTGTCGAACTGGCAGGAATCACAGACATAAACCAGGCTACCTCTCTTATCGGCCAAACCGCCCAATTGGATTTCCGTTTCTCCAAAGTCGCCACCCCCAGTAGCGAAGCCGACTTTATATCCACCGGCCTTACCGGCAAAGACCTCCGCTTGGCCGAAGTGCGGTTCGATGACCAAAAAGCCACCGGTCAGCCGGCAGTCGGCATTGAGTTTTCTCCCGAAGGCACCAAGAAATTTGCCGAGATAACCAGCAAAAACATTGGCCGCCCCCTGGCCATTTTTTTGGACAGTCAATTTATTCAAGCCCCCACCATTCAAACCGCCATCCCCGACGGTAAAGCCGTCATTTCCGGCAGTTTTACTGTAGATGAGGCCAAGAAACTGGTCATCCAACTAAACGCCGGCGCCCTGCCTTTACCCATTAAAATAGTTGAACAGCGAAATATTGGGGCCACTCTGGGTACTGACTCCATCCACAGGAGTCTGATTGCCGCAGGAGTGGGATTGGTCATCGTCTGGATTTTTATGATCGTCAATTACGGCCTCAAAGGTTTACTGGCAGACCTTGCTTTGGTTGTTTACATTTTAGTGACTTTAGCCGTCATCCGCTTTATTCCCATTACCCTCACCTTAGCCGGCATTGCGGGATTCATTCTTTCGGTAGGTATGGCCGTTGACGCCAACATTCTTATTTTTGAACGCATGAAAGAAGAACTACGCTGGGGCAGACCACTTAAAGCAGCTTTGGAGCTAGGGTTTCTCCGGGCCTGGACCTCGGTCCGTGATTCCAACGCCAGTTCTCTTATTACTGCGGGTCTACTTTTCTGGCTGGGTACGGGTCCTGTCCGTGGTTTCGCTCTAACCCTTATCGTGGGTATCCTGGTTTCTCTTTTTACCGCCATTACAGTTACCAGATCCTTATTACGCATAGTATATGGCCGTTAACTTCATGAAATATAAATGGCTGTATTTTGCCATTTCCTTCTTGGTTCTTATTCCCGGTGTCTTTTCTCTGTTCCGTTATGGTCTACGCCTTTCCATCGATTTTACCGGCGGCACTCTTTTGGAAATCCAAACCCCCGCCGCTGATTTCAAAAAAATTGCCACAGATCAAAACTTAGAACTTTCTTCCATTGTCTCCTCATCAGACAACACCTATTTGTTGCGCTTCAAACACTTAGACGCTAGTGGTAGTGCTGCTTTCAAAGCCGCCATTGGTAAGGATGTAGTAGAGAAGCGCTTTGAATCAGTGGGCCCGGTAGTTGGAGCCGAGCTGGCCCGGCGGGCTGTCATGGCGGTCGGCCTGGCTTCATTGGCCATCATTGCCTACATCGCCTGGTCTTTCCGCTTTGTCCCCAAGCCCTACTCTTCCTGGAAATTTGGTGCCAGCGCAGTCGTGGCTCTCTTGCATGATGTTTTGGTAGTCGTAGGTTTATTTGCTCTTTTTGGCCATCTGTATCATGTGGAAATCGACGCCCTTTTTGTTACAGCACTTCTGACCGTCATCGGTTTTTCAGTTCACGACACCATTGTGGTCTTTGACCGGGTGCGGGAAAATCTGCCCAAAATGCCCCGTAAGACATTTTCCCAAGTTGTAGATTTTTCTCTGACTGAAACTCTCGTCCGCTCTTTAAACACTTCTCTGACTGTCATTCTCACCCTGACTTCGCTTCTGGTTTTTGGAGGAGAATCCACCCGCTGGTTTGTAGTAGCCCTTTTAGTAGGAATTGTTTCTGGAACTTATTCTTCCATCTTCAACGCCGCCCCACTGTTAGTTTTGTGGGAAAGTAAACGTAAGTGACAAAACGCGATTCTATCATTGAAGAATACTTTGCTCAAAAGAAATCAGAACTTCAAAATCAGCTTCTATTATCCAGTTCTACTCTCGTATGTTTTTCAGGAGTACCCGCTTCGGGAAAAACAACCTTATCGAAGGTATTATCTCAAAAGCTCCCGTTACCTAGAATAGGCGTTGATGATATCACCAAACTCATTGATCCTCAACGAAGGATAAACAGAGAAGAGAGGAGAAACATCATATTAAAACATTTGACTAGGTTTCTAAGTAATCTAACCCAGGGATCAGCCCTGGTGCTTGATAAAGGAAATGATCGGGACATATTTTTTTTTGAAAGCTTAAAGAGAAGTTTTACAGGTCATATATATGTAATTAACCTAGATGTGGCCAAACCTGTCGCGTACAAGAGAATCATGAGTAGAAATAACTGGCTACCAAACAAATTTATTTCAAATTTAGACAATTGGCTGAACCAACATCGTATTTTTAAGCGGGAGCATAAAAATGAAATACTTTTGTCAATCAATACAAGCTATAATTTTAACGAAAAAGTAAACAAAGTCTGTAAAATTGTTGAAAACACCCTCAACGCTCTCAAGGTTTAGGGTAACAGCTTAAGTCTTTCCAACAACACTTCTCTCTCATTCGCCAATCCCTTTTCGGAAGTGGTGGACTTTTCTCTTACCGAAACCCTCGTTCGTTCTCTCAATACTTCTCTAACTGTCATTCTCACCCTCACCGCCCTGCTTGTCGGTATCGTTTCCGGCACTTACTCCAGCATCTTCAACGCCGCCCCACTGTTAGTTTTGTGGGAAACTCGTAAATCTCGTAAATAACTCCCTCTCAATCTCCCTCTTAATTTAAGAGGGAGACGCTAGTAATTCTTTTATATCAGCCAACACTTTCTCAATATTGTTTTTAACGTCGGAATTCCAGAATCTGATGGTCTTAATATTGTATGCATCAAAATATCGCGTTCTGTATGAATCGTATTTTTTGACGTCAAGTTTCTGATGATAGCCCCCGTCGATTTCTATGGCCAATCTTTTCTTGGGACAATAAAAATCTACAACATACCCATCTATGCTATATTGACGAAAGAATTTAAATCCTAGCTTGTCATTCCTCAATTTTTGCCAAAAAATACTTTCTGTTTCCGTAGAATTACTCCTTAGCTGTTTACGCCTGTTCTTAAGAATTGGCGAGTTGAAGTGGAATTTCATAATGTCCCCCTCTTAATTTAAGAGGGGGATTAAGGGGGAGTTAAAACTTAAGTTCTTTCAGTTTTTTAAGTAAAACTTCTTTTTCATTGGGAAGTCCTTTTTCCACTTCAGCAAAAAGTGCTTCCAAATATTTGCCAACCATGGGTCCGGGTTCAAGTTTCTTTATTTTCATCACGTCTAAACCGTTTACCTTCAGGTCCTGGACCGAGAAGGGCTGTTTTTGCACTTCCACTAGTTTCTTCTTAAATTCTTCCAATCTCCAGCTGGTCGCTCTGGCTCCGCCTCCCAATCTGTCCGCTACCCGCAGCACTAGCATATCCGGCATATTTTCCAAACCTACATTTTTCAAAATTCTTCTTATAGCGCTGTCAGTTTGATTTTCATTTACCGTAAACTGATGCCATCTCACCAATCTTACAAATTTATCTTTTTGGTCCTTGGAAAAACGCAGTCTATCTGCAATATTTTGAGCAATTCTGGCCGATTCCATTTCGTGGTTGTAAAAAGTGATTCTTCCGTCCGGATATACTTTTTGGGTTCTGACTTTACCCGCATCGTGAATCAGCGTAGCCAGGCGGGTAATGGGGTCAATACTTTGGCAATTTTTTAATGACTCCACACTATGTGTTCCCACATCGTAAATATGGTGTCTGCCTGGGCTTTTTTGTTCTACTCCAAAAGTCTTTTCCATTTCCGGCAGTATTTGCTCTCCCAGTCCGGAACTTCTCAAAAGCCTGTATCCGTCAGCAGGATAATTGCTGGCCAAAAGCTTAAACAGCTCTTCACGGATTCTCTCTCCGGATATTTGTTTTATTTCTTTGGCATTAGTTTGAATTGCTTGTAAAGTTGCTTCCTCAATAGTAAATCCCAGTTGAGCCGCAATTCTGATTGCCCGCATCATCCGCAGGGCATCTTCTCCAAAGCGTTGATTTGCATCACCCACCGCCCGGATGAGTTTATCTTTTACATCTTGCTGTCCCCCGAACGGGTCGATAATCTCCATTCCCACTGTCAGCGCCATGGCATTAATCGTAAAATCCCGCCGGGCCAGATCTTCCTGCAAGGATTTACCCCAAGCCACCTTGTCCGGATGCCGGCTGTCGCTATAGCCATGCTCCGTGCGGTAAGTGGTGATCTCCAGTGGCCGACCTTCATCACTTTTAATTCCCACGGTGCCGAACTTATTATCATAATATGCGTCAGGGAAAAGTCTTAGTATCTCTTTTGGTGTGGCATTGGTCGTAAAATCCCAATCCGTCAGTTCCCGCCCCAGCATAGCGTCTCTTACCACCCCCCCCACAATATATATTTCATATCCAGTTTTTTCAAAACTTTTTAACAGTCTACCTACTTGTTCAGGAACAGTTATTTTAATTTTCATAAACAGTGCCCCTCTCTTAGATTAAGAGAGGGGTTAGGGGTGAGTTATAGTAGAATTGTAGCATGGAAATAGATTCACTTATTAAACTTTTACTCAAAAATAGAAAAGTACAGACCAAAAAACAAATTGAGGAATTCTTTCATCCCACCAGACCCGAAGAACTTAAAACTCCATTCGATTCCAAACCTGCCATTCGATTAATCAAAGCGCATATCAAAAAGGGCAGCAAAATTGCCATCTATGGCGATTATGATGTTGACGGCATTTGCTCCACCGCCATTCTCTGGGAAACTCTGTACTCACACTACAAAAATGTTTTTCCTCACATTCCCCACCGGGAATCAGAGGGTTATGGTCTTTCTATCAAAGGCATCGATCATTGTTTAGACCAAGGGGCCAAACTAATTATTGCCGTAGACAACGGCATCGTCGCCTACGATCAGGTGAAATATTGCCAAGATAAAAAATGTGACATTATTATCATCGACCATCATGAGGCCAGCGGCAGGCGGCTAAAAGCCAATTGTGTTCTGCATTCTACCTCCAATTGTGCCGCCGTCCTTACTTGGCTGTTCTGTCGAGATTACCTAGCACCTAGCCCTGAGCACTTAGCACTGGTATCAATAGCCACCATCTGCGACATTGTTCCTCTCTTGGGAGCCAACAGAAGTTTTGTTAAATACGGACTTGAAGCATTAAACAAAACTAGCAGGCCGGGATTATTATCCTTATTTTCCGAAGCAGGACTTGCTATGAACCATGAACCAATAACTCCGTACCATGTAGGCTTCATCATCGGTCCCAGACTAAATGCCGCAGGCCGCCTGGAGCACGCCATCGATAGTCTGCGCTTATTGTGTACTACAGATCCCAAGAGAGCCCAAGATTTAGCCGCCAGTATTGGTCAAACCAACCGCGACCGCCAGGACGCCACTCTCTCGGCGGTAACTCATGCCATAAACCAAGTAACCAATAACCAACTAACCGATCTGATTGTGGCGGCCGATCAAACTTATCACCAAGGCGTCATTGGTTTAGTGGCAGCCAAACTGGTGGAAAAATATCATCGCCCCGCCATTGCCATTTCCATAGGTGACCAACAATCGAAAGGTTCTGCCCGTTCCATTTCTGGATTTCATATCACTAACCATTTACGTACCGCCGAAAAGTTATTACTCAATATTGGTGGTCACGCCATGGCCGCCGGATTTACGGTCGAAACTGCAAAACTGGAAAAATTTATATCCGTTATATCCCATCCCCGCATCCGCTCAAATCTCTTAGTAAAAAAGCAGCGCATCGACGCTGTCGTTCCACTATCAACTATCAACTATGAACTAATAACTAGGCTCAAAGCCTTTGAGCCATACGGTCTGGGCAATCCTACCCCCATTTTTTCCACCCCAGGGGTGGAAATTACCGACGTCCGTCGCCTAGGCAAGGACAACAAGCATCTCAAATTCAAGGCAGGTAATCTTGAAGCCATTTGGTTCAATGCACCTAGCACTTGGCCCTTAGCCCCTAGCACCTGCGACCTGGTTTACCAGGTCGAGCAAAACTCATGGAATGGCCAATCTAAGTTACAATTGTTAATCAAAGATGTACACCCAAGCTCTTGAATTTGCCAAATTAGCCCATCACGGCCAAAAGCGTCTTTCGGGTGAGCCGTATATTAATCACCCTGTAGCTGTAGCTAAAACTCTACAATCCTGGCAGTTAGATGAAACTACCATCATGGCCGGCCTTCTTCACGACACAGTGGAAGACGGGGGAGCCACCCGAGAAGACCTGGTCAAAGAATTTGGTGAAGAGACAGCCAGGTTGGTAGATGGAGTAACTAAAATTACCCAAATTCGTCTGACTGGCCAAACCGACGAAGAATTTGTAGAAAACTTGCGCAAAATGATTTTGGTTATGGCCTCAGATTTGCGGGTGGTTTTTGTAAAACTAGCTGACAGTCTGCACAACATGCAAACTTTAAAATATCTCTCACC
>JBBUDC010000039.1:0-6964 GCA_038057495.1 Patescibacteria group bacterium | reverse complement strand
ATTCGGCCGGAGGGAGTTTTTCTGGCGAAACCCAAGTAGCCCTAGCAGACGGCAGAAATCTATCATTCAAAGAACTTGTCGCAGAAAGTCAATCCGCTAAACAAAACTACTGCTATACCATTAATAAAGAAGGGTCTATTAGCATTGCTCCCATCAAAAACCCCCGTCTTACCAAGGAAAATGCCCAAGTTCTAAAAATTATCCTGGACAACGACCAAGAAATCATCTGCACCCCAGATCATTTGTTCATGCAAAGAGACGCTTCATACAAAAAAGCTCGAGATCTAAAACCAACTGACTCTCTTATGCCTTTACGAAGGCAGTATTCTCATGTTGGAAAACGAATAACCATTGAGGGATATGAGATGATTTTTGACCCCAAATTACATCGTTGGATTTTTACTCACATGCTTGCAGACAACTACAACCTAAAAAACAACACCTATCAATTATCAAACGGAGAACATCGTCATCATATTGACTTCAACAAACTTAATAATAATCCCGACAATTTGAAAAGATTGTCAAAAGATGCACACCTCACGTTACACAAAGAACTTTTGAAAGTCACCTTACATAGACCGGATGTAATGGAAAAAGTCGCCAGACTTCATCAAAGTCCTGAATTCAGAGAAAAGATTAAAAAAGCTATGAGTACCCCTGCAATGCGAAAAATGTTAAGCGACCGCGCCAAGAAACAATGGCAAGACGACAGCTACAAGCAATATATGACTAAAAAATTCCTTCAATTCTACGCCACCAACAAGGCGTATCAAGTAAAAAATAATAAATTGTTAAACAAAGCCCAAAAGGAATACTGGGGAAACAATGAAAATAAACAAAAACAATCTCAACGAGTTAAGCTCTTTTTTGCAACTCATCCTGAGTACAAACAACTATTAAAAAGGTTATCTCAGCAACAGTGGTCTGACACAAATCTTCGTACCTGGCGCAGCCAAAAGACCAAAGAGCAATGGACAGACGAGTTCAGAACCAAACGCAAATCAGCTTATAACCAAACTTACCTTAATAAAGCCCTCTCCAATTTGCATGAAATATATCTTCACACCAAGTCAGTAGATGTGTCCGCCTATCAAAATTTGAGGATATCTACCAACGACAAATCTCTGCTGCGCTACGAAACCATCAGAGATAGATTCTTCGCCGGAAACGACGACAAGCTATTCGAAGCGGTAACCCATTACAACCACAGAATTAAGAAAATCATTCCTTTAAAAGAAAGAGTTGACGTTTATGATCTGGAAGTCCCAGAAACTCACAACTTTGCTCTGGCTAGTGGTATTTTTGTTCACAATAGTGCCAAACAGGGAAGAGACCGCAAATTCCAAGCCATTTTGCCCTTACGGGGAAAGGTTTTAAATACCGAACGGGCCCAACTGGACAAAATTATTGCTTTTGAAGAACTCAAAGCCCTAACCATAGCCCTGGGTATGGGCATCGGGGAGACTGTTAATCCGGAAAAACTGCGGTATCACCGCATCATCATCATGACCGATGCCGATGTAGACGGCTCGCACATCGCCTGTCTCTTAATGACCTTCTTCTACCGACACTTGCCATATATTATTCAAAACGGTCATTTGTATATGGCCATGCCGCCTCTATACAAAATTTCTTTTGGCAAAGATGAATCTTACGTTTACACCGACGCCGAAAAAGATACTTTAATGGCCAAACATGTCGATCAAAAATTTAATATTCAGCGCTACAAGGGTTTAGGTGAAATGAATCCCGAACAACTTTGGGAAACTACCATGAATCCCCAAAACAGAATCTTAAAAAGAGTCGATGTAGCTGACGCCGCCGCCGCCGATCATGTTTTTAGTACCCTCATGGGTGACGAAGTCCCCCCGCGCAAAAAATTCATCACCACGCATGCGAGAAGCGCGAACCTTGATATCTAATCGCGCTTCGAAGTCCTGAGCGTAGTCGAAGGACCAAAACCGCGACTCTAGACATTTAAGTTGGAGTTGTTATAAAATTACAGCAGTTGCTTGGAATCCAGCAACTTTTTATTATCATGGATATTCAATTAATCGCCCTCTTCACTGCACCCACCACAGCGTTAATCGCCTTGGGGTATGGTGCATATCTTACCCGCCGGGTTCTCAAAGTTTCTGAAGGATCTCCCAAATTAGTCGCCATTGCCAAAGCAGTTCGCGATGGGGCTATGTCATATTTAAAGCGCCAGTTCTCCGTTGTTTTCCCCATTATGGCCCTGTTGGCTGTTGTTGTTGGCTATGCCCTGGGAATTCCTACGGCTGTAGCTTTTCTCTTGGGTGCAGTCGGCTCGGCCATCATCGGTTTCTGCGGTATGTGGATTGCAGTGAGGGCCAATGTCAGAACTGCCAATGCGGCCCAAAGCGGGTTAAAACAAGCCCTAGGTGTAGCCTTTGACGCCGGTTCCGTTAATGGGATGTTGGTTGTAGGTCTTGGTCTACTGGGGGTCTCCGCCATTTTTATGTGGGCCTATTTCACCGGCAATAATGCCACAGACGTTTTAGTCGGTTACGGCTTCGGTGCGGCTCTCTTAACTCTGTTTATGCGGGTTGGGGGCGGCATTTTTACCAAAGCTGCTGATGTGGGTGCTGATTTGGTAGGCAAGATCGAGAAGGGGATTCCCGAGGACGATCCCAGAAATCCCGCCACTATTGCTGACAACGTAGGAGACAATGTTGGCGATTGTGCCGGTATGGCCGCCGATGTCTTCGAGTCTTACGAAGTGACAGTCGTGGCATCCATGATTTTAGGCGGGGCCATGTTTGGTCTGCCAGGTGTCGTTTTCCCACTTCTGGCCCGGGCCGCTGCCATCTTTACTTCCATCTTGGGAACTCTGTTTGTTAAGCCCAAAAACGAAACAGAAAATGCCTTCATGCCCTTAATCCGCGGTTTTATCGTTTCCGCAGTCACCGCCGCTCTGGCTTTTATGGGTCTGGCTGTGTATCTGCTCAACGAACCCCGGGCTGGCTGGGCCGCCGTGGCGGGTATCGTTTCCATGATCGCTCTTTTGTACATTACTAAGTACTACACTGGTCCGGGCGAAAAACCGGTTGTCGATATTGCCCGGGCATCCCAAACCGGCGCCGGTACCAATCTCATTGCCGGTTTCTCTGTCGGTATGACTTCTACTTTCATCTCTGCCTTAGTTGTTATTGCCACCATTTTAGTTGGCTACCTGCTACTGGGTTTTTATGGCATTTCTCTGGCCGGTATGGGCATGCTGGCCACAACTGGCATCATTATGGCTCTGGATACTTTTGGTCCCATTGCTGACAACGCCCAAGGCATGGTGAAAATGGCTGGACTCAAAGGCCGGGCCGCTGCCGTCACCGAAAGTCTGGACGCAGTCGGCAATACTACCAAAGCCCTGACCAAAGGCTTTGCAGTGGGCAGCGCTGCCGTAGCTGCCTGTTCTCTCTTTGCTACTTATTTTGAAGCTACCGGCTTGCGGTCCATCGATATCGCCAATCCCAAAGTTTTTGCCGGTCTGCTTTTTGGCGCCGCTCTGCCGTTTCTCTTTAGTTCCCGTCTTATCGGTTCCGTCGGCCGGGCAGCTTTCCAAGTAGTGGAAGAAGTCCGCCGCCAGTTCAAATCCATCAAAGGCATTATGGAAGGCACGGCTTTGCCGGATTATTCCAAAGCCATCGAAATTGTGACCATTGCAGCTCAAAAAGAACTCGTCATTCCCGCCGCCATTGTGGTCATTTCTCCACTTCTAATCAGCGTTCTGGGAGCAGAAACCTTGGGCGGATTTTTAGGCGGCATCGTGGGCTCCGGACTCATGCTGGCTCTGTTTATGTGTAACGCCGGTGGAGCCTGGGACAACGCCAAGAAATATATTGAAGACGGCAATTTTGGAGGGAAGGGAAGTGACGCTCACAAAGCGGCTATCGTGGGCGACACTGTGGGTGATCCGCTCAAAGACACCGCCGGCCCGTCCCTAAATCCCATGATGAAAATCATCCAAATCGTGGCTCTCCTAATCGCTCCTCTCGTTATCCAATATTTTGGAAAATAAATATGGCTCTAATATCAATCGAGGATTGTCCAGCAAATGTTCAGGTTGAGCCAGATCCAAAATCATACGCCATGAAATATCAAAGAAAATGGGGAGGGACAGCCGTCACCGGTAAGTGTTATATAAATTGTCCAGGTGTAGGAAGAAGAGTTCAACTGCTGTTCGCAGCTTCAGATCAGATAAATATTCTTTTACAGTGCCAAGAAAAAATGAGGGCACATTGCGAATTTCCCACTTCCAAATAGAATTAATTTTTGCCTCATTTCCCCTTGCTTTAGCTTCAGCAAAAAGGTAATATTAAATCACTAAAATGGACGTAAATATTGGCAAAATTCAGCCCGTGGAAATAATCCCAATCCCACCTTTCAGGTGGGATTACTGGGCCTCGCCTGCGAAATGGAGGTCACTTTTTATAAATATATTTCTCCCAAAACATCTTGAAAAATGACAGGCTAAAGGTTGAAAGCAAAAACGCAACGGTTGGTACAATAGCGTTTAACCAGGGTTCGCTCACATTTATGGCTTGTAAATATACCCCAACGGAGAAGTATGTAAATAGTAAGATGAGGAATTTCCTGCTATAACTAGTTTCCCAAGCTTTGTCCCCCTCCACTTTTTTATTCCGTTCTTCAATTTTGGTAACTCTTTGATTTAAAATTTCAATTTCGTTCATAGAATTTCTTACCAAAGTTTATCACAAATAAACTGTGCTCGAGGGAAATCCCAATCCCACCTGAAAGGTGGGATACTATGTTCCACCTCTTAGGTGGAACATTTACCCTCATTTGCCCCTGGTAAAACGGCCAAGAAATAGCTACAATTAAGGGCATAGATATGGACGCAAATATTGGCAAAATTCAGCCCGTGGAAATCACCACGGAAATGCAGAAAAACTTCCTGGATTATGCCATGTCCGTCATCGTCGCCCGGGCCCTGCCTGATGTCCGCGATGGTTTAAAGCCTGTTCACCGCAGAATTTTATATGCCATGTGGGACATGGGTTTAAGACCCGGAAGTAAACACACCAAGTCTGCCAAGATCGTCGGAGAAGTTTTAGGTAAGTATCATCCTCACGGCGACATGCCGGTCTACGATGCCATGGTCCGTCTGGCCCAGGATTTCTCCATGCGCTACCCGCTCATTGACGGTCAAGGCAATTTTGGTTCTGTCGACGGCGATTCCCCGGCCGCCATGCGCTATTGTATCACAGGAGATTCCCTGGTCATCACCAATAGAGGATTAGAAAGGATTAAAAATATTGGCAACAAAAAAAATGTCCAGATACTCTCTTGGAATAATGTTGAAAAAAACGCCCCCAAATGGTTTGATTCGGGAATCCACCCCACTATAAGAATAGAAACACACCGGGGTTATTTTTTAAGGGGATCTTTGAATCATCCCATTCTCACCTGGGCTCTAAACAAAAATGGTCTGCCTTCGCTTGAGTGGAAATTATTAGGTGGAATAAAAGAAGGCGATTACGCAGTCATCAATAGAACCGATTCATTTTTCCCTAAAGACCCGCTCTTGTCCAAATACTATCCCCAAATAACAAATTCTCGGACCAGAATACATACTCTCCCTAAATCACTAACCCCGAATCTCGCTTTTGTACTGGGTTCACTAGTCGCCGAAGGAAATGTTTCCGAAGAACAAGTTGGTTTTTGCAACAACGACAAAGAGTACCTAAATAGGTTCAAGTCGGCATTTAAAAATATCTTTCCGGATTGCCGACTTCATGAATATCAAAGGAAACCGGAAGGTTTTACTAAAAAAAGTTATACCTCTTTAGAAATCCACTCTACCCAAGTAATCGAATTTTTAAAAAATCTGGGCCTAAACCCCGCCCACGCTGCCCAAAAAGAAGTTCCAGAAATTATCTACTCTTCATCTCGAAAGAGCCTTGCGGCATTTCTGTCCGGGTATGCCGAGGGCGATGGCAGTGTCTATCGTTCAGGAGCTCCTGAAATTAGCTTTATTTCTAAAAGCAAAATTCTCCTCGATCAACTTCAGATTATTCTCTTGCGCTTCGGTATTGAGTCTTCCGTGCGTTACCAACCCTCAAAAAATATTCACAAACTACTGATCAGAGGACATGGTAACTTAAATACGTTTGCCACAAAAATAAACTTTATCTCCAAAAGAAAAAAAGAAAAATTAGCCAGAGTTGCAAAATTGAACAATGACGAATGGATTATGTCGAAGACCGATTTTATTCCTTTCGTCTCCGACTATCTTAGATATTCACTCAAATATTCCAAACACAAGGAGTGGCTTACTAAGCACAATTTTGACAGGCTTCCCAAGCTCAGGAAAGTGTGGCCAAAATTAAATCAGATTTTGGATCCCGAAGATAAAAAGATTTTTGAACAACTTTTAGCAAACGGATTTCTCTTCGATAAAATAACCAAAATTGAAAACTCCAGTAAGGAAAGAGTTTATTCAATTAGAGTTGATAGCTCTGATCATTCTTACGTTTCCAACGGATTTATTAGCCATAATACCGAAGCCAAACTGTCTAAAATCTCCGAAGAGTTGATGTTGGACATTGAAAAAGAAACTGTGGGTATGACCGACAATTTTGACGGTACCCTCAAAGAACCGGATTTCTTGCCCGCCAAACTGCCCAACCTCCTTCTCATGGGTTCGGACGGTATCGCCGTGGGTATGGCCACCAAAATCCCCCCCCACAATCTTTCCGAAATTGTCGACGCCATCTCGTACCTTATCGATCACCCCAAAGCCGAAGTAGGGGATTTGATGGAATTTGTCAAAGGCCCCGATTTCCCCACCTACGGCTCTATTTATGATCAAAAAGCCATCGCCGAAATTTATTCTACTGGCCGGGGAAAAATTATTGTCCGGGGCAAAGCCGAAATTGAAGAGGGTAAGTCCGGCAAATCTCAAATTGTCATCACCGAAATT
>JBBUDC010000038.1:0-8337 GCA_038057495.1 Patescibacteria group bacterium | reverse complement strand
CTCCCAAGGGTTGGGCTGTTCGCCCATTAAAGCGGTACGCGAGCTGGGTTCAGAACGTCGTAAGACAGTTCGGTCTCTATCCAGTAGGGGCGTTGGGATTCTTGAGGGAGTCTGCTCTCAGTACGAGAGGACCAGAGTGGAGATACCTCTGGTGTGCCGGTTGTGACGTCAGTTGCATCGCCGGGTAGCTAGGTATCTACGGGATAACCGCTGAAAGCATCTAAGTGGGAAGCCCTACCCAAGATTAGGAATCCATCTCCGGTGGCAACACCGGAGGAAAGACCCGGGGAAGACTACCCCGTATATAGGCTGGCGGTGTAAGGCACGCGAGTGTTTTAGCCTACCAGTACTAAATGGTCAATTATATTAACGTCGGCTCTACAAAATTTCTCTTCACTGTTCAGGGAGCATTCCCGCCTGCGCAGGCAGGCCTTGAAAATTTATAATCTTTTAGAAGGCAAGTATTTCTCGGTCATTTGAGCGGTGTGGAACTACCTCTTCCCATTCCGAACAGAGCCGTAAAACGCGCCAGCGCCGATAATAGTTCAGCTTCTCAGCTGAATGAAGGTAGGTCATGGCCGGGAATTACTTGCCTTTTTTGGTGTGATACACTTAAAGTGTGGATAACAAAGTGTACAGAAATGATGAGTTTAAATTTGAGTTTTATTACTCACCTGAAGTTTGGAAGGCGCAGGAAATAAAGGATAAAAATTCAGGAGTTGTGTTGAGGAACGAGCGTGACTTGGAAAATTCGACGGCTGTTCTGGTGAGGGGTTGGTATCGTGGGCAGTGGTCTGACGACTATGAAATTATGAACTTGGATCCAATTATGGCGGGAAAGTTGAAGGCAAAGAGAAGATGGCTGGAACATCCTCAATATGGTAAATCTATTGAGGTGTATTTTGAGCTAAGGGACTATGTTGTGCAGTTTTTGTTAACAGCCTGGATGGACAAGTCTGTAGTTAAACAATTTGAGTATATAGTAAAGACTTTCAGGACTATTGATTGAATCAATATGGTGAGAGAAAAGACAAAAGGAATATTTATAGATTGGAAGTGGATTTTGGCCGGACTGGTGACGGTCCTGATTGGGTCGAACGGATATTGGCTTTGGAGGACAGGGGAACAGATGCGGGTGATCAGGGTAATTGACGGGGACACGTTTGTAATTAAGGCAGGGAATCGGGTGAGGCTAATTGGGTTGGATGCGCCGGAAGTAGGGAGTTGCGGGAGTGATGAAGCCACCAAACAATTGAGTGATTTGGTTTTGAACAAAATAATAAAAATAGATCGTGAAACCAGGGATAGCTGGGGGCGGCGGTTGGGGATAGTATACACAGGGGGCACGAATGTAAATTTTGAAATAGTAAAATCGGGGTGGGCTAGATATGATAGTTTCTCGGATGAGAAGTCACCGGAAATGCAAGTAGCGGGAGTAAAGGCAGAAGAAAATAAGCTGGGAATTTATAGCAGGGTTTGTGACAAAAATGAGACTTGTGGAATTTTGGGGAATATCGACGAATCAAGCGGCAAAAAATACTATCACTTACCCCAGTGCCCAACCTATAGCCGAGTAAAAATAGATGCCAAAAGGGGTGAGAAGAAATTTTGCTCCGAGGGAGAAGCGAAAAAAGCCGGTTTTATCCTGGCGCCGGATTGTTTGAGGTAAAATGGGGATATGAAGTGGTGGGTGGGGGGTGCGGCGGCACTCCTGTTATTAGTTATTAGTTCATGGTTCATAGTTAATAGACCGGATAAAAAGATGGTGTCGCCGCAGGTTGCGGAAAAACCGCTGGATAAATATACGATTGAGAGGTTAGGAAAGAGAGAGTACAAGTCAGAAATTGTGATTGACGATGAAATCTCTTCAGGGGTGTTTAATTTCCATTTTGATTCGGATGGCAAAAAAGTTACAGGTTTGGCTCATATTCCAGCAAAGTGCGGCAAGTGTCCGGTGATAGCTCAGTTTAGGGGATATGTGGAAAGAGATGTTTATCAGCCGGGAGTAGGAACAAGGAAAACGGCGGAAGTGTTTGCTAAGAACGGATTTATCAGTTTGGCGCCTGACGGATTAGGATATGGGGAATCGGATAATCCTAGCAGTGATGTTTTTGAAGAAAGATTCCAGACATATACGACTGCATTAAATTTATTGGCAGGAATAGAAAGTTGGGAGAGGGCAGGAAAGATTGGGATTTGGGGACATAGTAATGGAGGTCAAATTGCCTTGACTGTATTGGAGATATCAGAGAAAGAATACCCAACAGTGTTGTGGGCACCGGTATCTAAGCCGTTTCCGTATTCGATTTTGTATTATACAGACGAAGCTGAAGACCGGGGAAAAGCTTTACGGAAGAAATTGGCTGAGTTTGAAAAAGATTACAATGTGGAGTTATATAGCCTGACAAATTATCTAGACCGGATAAAGGCTCCGGTTCTGATTGCCCAGGGAACGGCGGACGAAGCGGTGCCTAAAAAGTGGACAGATGATTTGGTGAAAAATATAAAGGCAGATTATGTTGTTTATCCGGGCGCAGATCATAATTTACTGGGAAGTTGGAGTCAGGCTGTGCAAAAGGGTATTGATTTTTGGGAGAAGCACTGGTAAAAACTCATAGTGCGGGGGACGAAATATATTTTTGTAAGTGGAGGGGTGATTTCTGGACTGGGGAAAGGAATAACTGCTGCATCAATTGGACTACTTCTAAAGTCCCGGGGAATAAAATCTACTAACTTAAAAATCGATATGTATTTAAATGTGGATGCGGGAACGATTAGGCCGCAGGAACATGGCGAAGTGTTTGTAACAGATGATGGAATTGAAACAGATCAAGACATCGGACATTATGAGAGATTTTTAGGAACTTCGCTGCATCGAGAAAATTACATGACTACTGGTATGGTGTATAAAGCAGTAATCGATCGTGAGAGGGCTTTTGGATATGATGGAGAAGACGTAGAGGCAATTCCGCACGTGACGGATGAAATTATTGGCAGGATTCAAAAAGCTGCCGAAGTAAATAATGCAGAGGTGGTAGTTGTCGAATTAGGGGGAACAGTAGGGGAATATCAAAACGGATTGTTTTTTGAGGCTAATAGGATAATGAAGCTAAAAAATCCTAAAGACGTAGTTCATGTCCATGTATCATATTTGCCGGTAATTAAAAGCGTGGGAGAGCTAAAAAGCAAACCGACTCAACAATCAGTGCACGTATTAAACTCAATGGGGATTCAACAAGATTTTTTGATTGCTAGAAGTGAGCAAGCGATTGACCAGAGACGCAGAGAAAGATTGGCTCTTTTTTGCAACATGCAGGACGAAGACATAATTGCCAATCCGGATATGGGAAATATTTATGAAGTGCCGTTGTTTTTAGAGGAACAGAAATTTTCAGATAAGCTAATTAAGAAGTTGGGGCTTAGGTCCAGACCTACCGACTTGCAACAATGGAGAAGATTTGCGGGAAGATTGGAGAAAGGGAAGAAGGAGGTAAAAATTGCTATGGTGGGAAAATATTTTGCGACCGGAAACTATGTTTTGAAGGATTCATATATATGTGTGATTGAAGCCATAAAACACGCATGCGCGTTTTTGAGGGTGAATCCTGTAATGGAATGGATTAACTCGAATGATAAATTTGATTTGAGAGGATATGACGGAGTGGTGGTGCCCCAGGGGTGGGGAAAGAGGGGAATTGAGGGCAAGATCGCTGCGGTGAAATATGCGCGGGAGAAGAAGGTTCCATATTTAGGATTATGTTTTGGAATGCAGATGGCGGTAATTGAATACGCCAGGGATGTGTGTGGTATGAAAGATGCTAATTCGACTGAAATCGATCCACAAACTAAATATCCAGTGATACATGTAATGCCAGAACAAAAGAAATATTTAGAAAACCATCAATATGGAGGAACCATTCGACTCGGCTCATGGCCGTGCAAGACTGTAAAGGAAACCCGGCTTAGAAAAATCTATGGGCAAGAAGAAATTTCAGAAAGGCATAGACATAGATATGAAGTAAACAATGAGTTTCGAGAGATGTTGGAAAAGAAGGGAATGGTGATTTCTGGGATGAGTCCCGACGGACAGCTTGTGGAAGCAATTGAGTTACCGAAAGAAAAACACCCGTTTTTTGTGGGAACACAATATCACCCAGAATATAAAAGCCGGCCACTTGATCCCCACCCAGTTTTTGTGGAGTTTATTAAGGCATGTTCGAAAAAGTATACGAAGTAACAAGGCAAATTCCTATTGGAAAAGTGGCTACTTATGGCTTAATTGCTAGAATTGTGGATACAAAAGATTCTCGGCGGGTTGGCCATGCACTACACGCGAATAAAGACCGAAGCACTCCTTGTCATGGAAAGGAGTAGAATTTGTGGAGGACAAAGTGTATAATGAATTTATTCTTAAAGAAAGGTGGAAATGAAAATTGGCTATCAAAACTACAAAAACAACTTCTAAAAAGACACCCTCCACAATACGGAAGGAAACCTCCCGTATATCAGTTGTTCCAACTACTATGGAGGAGCTGTTGGCGCAAAGTGGCACAACTATAAAAACATTTAAGAGGGGTGGGGTGGTTGAAGGAGTAGTCACAGAGATTTTAGGGCATACCGTATATGTGGACGTTGGGGGCAAAACTGAAGCTGTAGTAGGAGAGGCGGAGTATGAAACTTCAAAAGAATACTTAAAGACTTTGAAAGTGGGAGACAAAATTACGGCTGTAGTGGTGAGTCCCGAGTCTGATTCGGGACAGATTATTTTGTCTTTACGAAAGGCAGTTGAAGAAAGCCGGTGGAAGACTTTTGAAGATGCTCATGAGAACGATACAGAGGTGGCGGTTAAAGTAAAAGAAACGACTAAAGGCGGACTATTAGTAGAAGCAGATGGAGCTTATGGATTTGTGCCTACTTCTCAACTGTCCCGGGAGATTTCGGATACTCCATCACAACTGGTAGGCAAAACGATTAAGGTCAAAGTGATTGAAGTTGACCGGGAACAAAACAGATTGGTCATGAGCGAAAAAGCCGTATCTGAAGCTGTAGAGATTGAAGCCAGGAAAAAAGCCCTGTCGGTTGTTAAAAACGGAGAAGAATATGAGGGTACAGTGACTGGATTGGTACCATTTGGAGCATTTGTAGAGATCAAGATCAAAAAAGACGTATTGGAAGGACTAGTACATATTTCGGAAATTTCTTGGGAGAAAATAGAAGATGTGTCTAAGGTGATGAAAGAAGGGGATAAAGTAAAAGTGGTAGTAATTGGACTTGATGAAGAAAACGGTAAATTAGCGCTGTCGATAAAAAAGCTATCTGATGATCCTTGGAAAGTAATGGCCAAGAAGTATCCAACTGATAGTAAGCACAAAGGAAAAGTAGTTAAAGTGGCTCCATATGGAGTGTTTGTGAATTTAGAAAAAGGCATCGAGGGACTGATTCACGCTTCCAAAATGCCAGCAGAAATGACGTTTACCGAAGGTCAGGATGTAGAAGTGTTTGTGGAGAGTGTGGACATGGATAAAAGGAGATTGTCTTTGGGTGTGGTGCTAACTGAGAAACCAGTTGGCTACAAATGAAAACAAAATCTCAATTTGTGTGTCAGCAGTGTGGGTATAGTCAGAGCCAATGGGCAGGAAAGTGTCCGAGTTGTGAGACTTGGAATTCGATGGTAGAAACAACTTTTGCAGAAACTCGAAATTCTAAGCACGAAATACGAAACAACACTCAAGTAATAAATTTGAAGGATATAAAAGCTACTGATGGGAAGAGAATGAAGACGGGAGAAAGGGAGCTGGATAGTGTGTTGGGTGGGGGATTGGTGGCAGGAATGGTAATACTGGTGGCTGGAGAGCCGGGGATAGGCAAATCGACCTTGTTGACACAGGTCGCTTTGCAGTGCTCAGAGAAAAGTACTAAGGCCTCAGTTTTATATGTTTGTGGTGAGGAATCAGCATCGCAAGTTGTTTTGAGGGTTAAAAGACTTAGCACTGGGCACTTAGCACTTAGCACCTTTTTACTTTTGGAAAGTAATGATGTAGATGATATTGTAGCTAAAATTGAAGAAACAAAGCCGGGACTGGTAATTGTGGATTCGATTCAGACACTCACAACTGAGGATTTGACTGGGGTGGCGGGGAGTGTAGGACAAGTGCGGGAAGCGACACAGCGACTGGCATCTATTAGTAAACGTTTAGGAATACCGGTATTTATTGTAGGGCACGTGACTAAAGAAGGAACGATTGCCGGGCCACGGGTATTGGAGCATATTGTGGATACGGTATTGTGGTTTGAGGGGGAAAGAAGTCAAGCCTTGAGATTAATTCGAGCCGTCAAGAATAGATTTGGGCCAACTGACGAGGTAGGGGTGTTTGAAATGACGGAAAAAGGCTTAGTAGGAGTTGATAATCCGTCAAAACTGCTTTTAGCCGAGAGGGTAAAGGATGTACCCGGAAGTGTGATTTCGGTGGTTTTAGAAGGAACACGGCCAATGTTGGTGGAAATTCAAGCTTTGACGTCAGCATCGCAACTGGCAGTGCCAAGAAGAGTGGCTACAGGGATTGATATGGCCCGGTTGCAGATGTTAGTGGCAGTATTGTCCCGCAGGGTGGGACTAGCTTTAGGAGATATGGATATTTTTGTGAATGTAACCGGAGGAATACGGTTGGCTGACCGGGGGATAGATCTGGCAATTTGCCTGGCGGTGGCTTCCAGCTTTCTTAATAAAAAACTGTCGTCTGACGTGGCCGCGGTGGGAGAGGTGGGACTTTTGGGAGAAGTGCGCAAGATAGGGGGACTAGACAAGAGAATTAAGGAAGCGAAGAAACTAGGGTATAGAGTAGCGTCGGCCGAGTCGGGAAAATCGGTGTCAATGGCCATTAAAAAGCTTCTGGAATAGTTATCCACAGAGGGTGAATAAAGCAATTTTTAAGGCTAAATATTGTGTTATAGGATGTGAGTTTTGAGAAGAGGAAAAACTATGGGATTGCATCTCTTGACAAGTGGTGGTATAAACAAGAGTGAGGACCAAACAGAGTAGCAATAACATGCCCAAGAAACTTGTAAATTTATTGAGACAGAAACGGAAGAGAACTTCTGGGGCGGCATGGATGCGGGGACAGTTTGTAAAGATGGCCAGCTTGAATCAAGGAGTTATTTCCATGAGCTTAGGGAGATAATATGAGTGGTGGAGGAGGAAGTAGTCGAGAAGGTGGGGGAAGAGAGTTTTTCTTTGGGAGTGGTGGAGGGGGAAGTGGTGAAGAGATTGAAGGCGGTTCCCTATATCCAGCAAATTCGAGTCCATCTCATGATGGTGTTAATACTGATGCTGAGTTTGTCGCGAAGTCTCGTCGACACGACCTAAATTTTTTGAGAGCGGGTATAAATGCTATAGTCATCGGTGACATTGGTGTAGTGATTGGATTTGCAAACATGGGTCTTGGATATTTTGAAAAATTTCCGTACATAGTTATTGGTGGATTGGTGACTTTGGGGTTGGCGACGGTAGTTGGGTGGGTGGGATTTGCGGTGGCAGGTGCAGATATTTTGTATAAAAAAGTGATCAAGCCTTCTCTTGTTGAGTCTCAACAAGAAGCGGGTTAGGGGCGTTAGGCCACAAAAAAAGAGCATCGCCATCGCTGGATTTTGAGGACCACGAGTAGCAATGCTCTTTAGCAGATCCACCCGCCCGGACAGAATGGGCGAATTTCACTTGGTGATTGTTCTAACACCTTTATGCAAAGCATGTCAAGGAAAAAATTTCCCCAAACAGCTGGTAAATTTATCGGTTTTACATTCAGTGATGTACGAGGATTGTTTTCAGCACGGAGGACGGTAAGCAGGGCAGGCCTACTGTCTTCCGTATTGACAACAACTAGAGGATGGGTATAATAGCCTCAAGATTCCTCTGGTTCTGGCAAAAAGAGCAATTTAAACTTCATGACTGACGATAATCTATCTTCGGATCAACCTATGGTGCGGCCTGGCGTGCGTTCAATGATGCGGCCGGGTGTGGTGCGGGTAATTGGACAAGTGGCTCCAAGGCCAGCCAGATCAGCGCCCCAGCAGTATCAGCCACGTCAGCCATATCAGCCATATCAGCCAGTAGAAAGAATGATTCCAGATGCCGATTTGCCTACAGAGTATGTGGAGGGATTTTTGGATGTGACACCTGACGGGCATGGGTATTTGCGGCCTAAAATGACCCCTTCTTCTAAAGACGTATATATCAGTTCTTCTCAAGTAAGAAGGTTTGGACTTCGGCCCGGGGACATGGTAGGGGGACAGGCCAGGGAACCCAAGGAGAGCGAGAGATTTTGGGGACTTTTGAAAGTAGAA
>JBBUDC010000037.1:0-5205 GCA_038057495.1 Patescibacteria group bacterium | reverse complement strand
CATGTTCTTGTGAACAATTCATGGTTGCGGTAACCAACATACAACCCGTCGGTTTATTTTGTTGAACCAGTTTTTTAAGGTTTTCATACAAATAAATTTCAATGGCGATTTTTGCTGTTTTGGCTTGTTGAAAAATAACCTCCAAAGGACATGCCTCATGCTTTAAGTAGTATTCCAAACAGGCATGAAACAGCTGTGATTTATCTCCAAAACTACTATATATACTGGGTGCAGTAAGATTTAAGGCTTTGGTTAAATCGCTCATCGATGTGGATTCATAGCCATATTCCCAGAACAACAACATGGCTTTTTGTAGCGCTTGTTGTTCATCAAAACATTTAGGACGACCACGCCCACGCTTAGGTGCTTGTTTTTCAGCGACTAAAGCATGTTTTTCAGAATCAGCCATAACTTTCACATATATTTTTATAACGAACATTATTAAATTAATTGACAACACAAAATTAATCAAATATTTTATTTTTATAACGATCGTTAATGAATTAAAAAATACCTCCATATGCTTTCGCTTTACAGCAGGAATATATCTTCATGAATATGATGCAATCAGAAGTTTCAGAACCACAGTCCTCTGAGATTCCCCCCAGTAGCCAAGGGAGCTGGTTGGCGCTATTAACCGTTGCAATTACTGCTTTTGCTTTGGTCACCAGTGAGTTTCTCCCAATTGGTGTCCTCAACGACATTTCCAGTGATTTGCATGTATCTGTTGGTACAGCGGGTTTGATGATCACTCTCCCAGGGATCATGGCCGCCATAGCAGCACCACTCCTTCCCGTTCACCCAATAATCTGCCTGTGGGATGGGCGAAAAACTTTACTTTTGGGTAATCCAGAGCTGCCAGGACCCGGTCAGTCATGGCTTTACGGGACAGACGGAAACTGCTATGAATAGATACGCAGGCATAATCAAGTAAATCTAAAGCCTGGTCTGGTAACGCCCTCTTTCCATCTGGTTGGATATCAATTTCGAGGCTATTGAATACATAAACTGCTCGTTTTTTACTTTGAACAACTTCTGTCCTCTTTTTTATTAAATCAATTATTTGAGCTTGAGTATGACCAGAAATGCTGGGGTTATGATCTGTAACGCCAATATACTCATAACCAAGCGACTGACCTTTGGCGGCAAGTTCGTCGATACTGGACGTGCCTAGATCATGAGAAGGTTCAATATTAAAACTACTATGCATTTGTAAATCTCCTTTGATGTCTGTCAGCTCGACAAGATTGGGAAGCTGATGATCTTTGGCTAAGTCTATTTCATTCTCTCCTTCCCTAAGCTCGGGTGGTATCCAGTCTAAGTCTAAGAAATTATAAAAAGACTTTTCATCGGGGAATTGACGTAGTTTGTCTTTGACCTTAATGCCGTATTCAGAGAGGGAATAGCCTTTTTTTAGGGCGTATTCGCGGAGTTTGATGTTGTGGTGCTTGGAACCGGTAAAGTGCTGTAGGAGGGCCCCATACGCAGCCTGGGGCTGGACCATGAGGTCTACCTGGTATTCATTGGGAAGAATAAGGGAAGCTGAATGCTCTCCAGCCTCTAAAACCCGGGATTTTTGAGGGTATTTGGTAAAATGCCCGATAACTTCTTTAGGGTGGTCGGTGGCCACAGCAATATCCAAATCTCCTACTGTGGAGGCTTGACGGCGCAAGCTGCCTAAAGCATTTATTTCTTTGACATAAGGACTTTTTTTCATCCAATCAATAATAGAATCTGAAATTGTTTGAGCTACATCAAGAAGCATTCTTTTTGACCGGCCTTGATATTCCTGGATTGATTTGAGAAAGCGTTTGTCGATGCGGCCTTTTTTGACGGCTTTGAGGAGTTCGGCAATGGCGGAGTGGGCTTTGGAAATACCCAACTCTTTGCAAAACTTGAGAGCTGTTTTGGGGCCAATTCCCGGGACTTCCATAAGTTCAAAGATGGCGGGAGGAAAGGGTTTGAGAATGGTTTCAAAATGTTTGACTTTGCCGGTTTTAAATAATTCATCAAGAGAGCCAGCAATACCAACACCTACTCCGGCTAATTCTTTGAGTTTGCCGTCATCCCACAAATCTTTGACTTCAGATGAAGCGTGTTCAATGGCATCGGCTGCTCTCTGATATGCAATGATTTTAAATTTATTACTTTCACCATCAGATAGTTCTAAAGCCGCAGCCACCGCTCTAAACAGCTTGGCAATCTGCAAATTACCCATGTTTCTACTTGTTTTCATTCCTTGATCTGATTGTAGCAAATTAGGGAACGAGGGTGAGGGCGATGCCGGTTTTGTCGGCGCGGCCGGTTCTGCCAATTCTGTGAATGTAGTCTTCGTAGGATTCGGGTAAGTCAAAGTTGATGACGTGGGTGACATTATCAATATCCAAGCCTCTGGAAGCTACATCGGAAGCCAAAAGGATTTTTACCCGGTTGCTCTTGAATTCCAGCAGAGCGCGCTGGCGGTGTCCCTGACTTTTGTTGCCATGGATAGCAGCCACAGAAAAACCTCTGCGGATTAGTTCATCAGCTAGTTTTTCCAATCCCCATTTGGTTCGGCCAAAAACGAGAACTTTGTCAAAACCGGGTTTGATGAGTAAATCATGCAATGCGTCGATTTTGGTTCTGCCATTCATTTTGATAATGTCTTGGGAGATATTGCTAATAACAGCTTGGGTCTTGATGGAGATGGTAACGGGATTGTTTAAGAAAGTATTCATAATTCTTTGTACCTGCGGGGTAGTAGTAGCAGAGAAAAAGGCCAGCTGACGGGGCTTGGGCAAGGCTAAAAGAATCTGGGTCATGCTGTGAATAAAGCCCATGTCCAGCATGCGGTCTACTTCATCCAGTACAACAGTGGCAAAAGACGAGAAAGAGATGGATCTGCGGTCAGCCAGATCTTTTAGGCGGCCGGGGGTGCCAATGACAAAATTGGGATTGGATTGCAAAATGCGCATTTGGCCATGAATACTGACTCCACCGATACACAGGGCACTGCGGATATTCAACAGACGGGCGAAACTTTTGAATTCTTCTTCGATTTGCACTGCCAGTTCCCGGGTGGGGGCCATGATGAGCACCTTTTGGGCTCTGTCTTGGACTACTTTTTTGATAAAAGGCAGCAAGAAAGCGGCGGTTTTGCCGGTACCGGTGTTGGCCAGGCCAATGACGTCTTTGCCTGCTAAAAGCAGAGGGATGACTTGGTCCTGGATGGGAGTAGGAGTGGAGTAATTACGCTGAATAATATTGTCTACTACTTGCTGGGGGAAGCCAAAGCCGGCAAATCTGTTTTTAGAAATGTAAGTTTCCGGAGCCTGGGCTGGCTCTCTGGGAGAGTTTTTGACCAAAACAGAAGGGTCAAAATTTCTGATCCTGTGGCCAGATTGACGTGACGGGTAGCGTGACGGGTAACGTTTGAACATACAGAACTGCCTAAATAAGAAGAGTGCTTTTTAAAACCAGAAGAAAGATACAAAGTTAAGAAACGTTTGTTGGGTATCTTAATCTTACCTGCTTTAAATACAAATCAGATTTAAACAGATCTGTTTGTTCAAACCTGTATGAGCATTATAGCACACTTCAGACAATCATGCTTGCGGGCTTAGTATATCAGAAGTAGAACACTTGATGGAAGAGTTGGTAGGTATTTACAAGACACTAAAAGACTTCCAACTCTTGCCATCATTTGCAGTCTGATATATTATGCGACCAAATGGTAGAGGATGACAGAAGAGGCGAAGAACTAATTGAGGCTACTCCAGTAGATGTTATTTCCGAAATACTGAGAAATAATCCTCAAATATCAGAATTAAACTTCTGGGCTTATCGTTATGTTCCGCTAAAATTTGACGAAAGTGGCAGAAATCCCTTTTGGTTAATTAGGGAGCAAGTTTTGTGTGATGGCGCCTTGGAAGAAATTGAACAGAGTCTGGGAGAAGGCGAGCAGTTGGCAATAAGCTCAAGGATTAAGTTGGTTTCAAACGAAGTTGCACATCTACCAATGATGGATTTTCAAACCCCCAAAGGCAAACTTGGTCTGCAATTAGTAAGGGAGAGATTTCAACATGCAGGCATAAGTAATGGCTGGATTTTGGAGACTGGAAAATCGTATCACTACTACGGTAATAATGTGTTAAACCAAGAGCAGTGGTTAGGTTTTATGGGTTTATGTTTATTAACCAGCGTTGTCCATACACGAGATAATATTGAGCAAGTCGCTGACCCGCGTTACATAGGACATTCTTTAAGACGAGGCTGTAATACTCTAAGAATTACTACGAGAGGAGACAAAGATTTTATCCCAAGAATAGTTGCAAGAATTTAAGGCCGCTTTATTTAATTATGTAATTATGGTAAATGCGGGACCGAGGGGACTTGAACCCCCGACCTCTTCCTTGACAGGGAAGCGCTCTAACCAACTGAGCTACGATCCCAAACAGCTTATTTTACTATATTTTTCGTTATTGAGAGGAAGCGGGGACGTGGGGAGTTCTGTGGGGGTTTATATCACTAATTGGATTTGCCATTATGTTACCTCCTCTGTTGAGTATTTCTGTCGCAGCTCTACCCATGCACTTGTCACAATCGGGTGAGTCACCTACTTTAAATCCCCTAAATCTACAGGTAGGACATATTACGGCAAATTCAGTTAAACGCAGTGTTAATTTTCCGGCCATAAATGCATTATATACCTTGCAACCAGATTTTGAATTCTTGAAATGCCAGGGCCCGCATGGAACAGGAATTTTTCTCTGTGTCGGTCATTTGGGCAAAGGTTTTGGTAAATCCATCCGGAATGAAAATGGGATCCCAACCAAAACCGTTGTCCCCTACCGGAGAATCGGTGATTAAACCCTTGATCACTCCCGTAAAAATATGTTCTTGCTGTTTCTCGTCTAGAAAGACCAGGGTGGTTTGGGCAACAGCTGTACGGTCTGATTTGGATTTCAAAAGCTCAATTAAACCTAAGTTACCTAAGGACTGGGAAAAATCGTTAATATATGGCCCCGGCAAACCATTTAGAGCCGTGAAAGTCAGAGAAACGTCCTCTACCAGAATTGGTTTGTGGAGCTTCTGGTAATAATCTCTGGCTTTTTGCACAGCAACTTTTTGGGGATCTAGAGATTGGATTTCGGCAATTTCTAAGCCAGCGCCTAGGACTTCAATTCCCAAAAGTGCTGCGGCTTCTTTGAGTTTTCCTGCATTGGT
>JBBUDC010000036.1:0-2020 GCA_038057495.1 Patescibacteria group bacterium | reverse complement strand
AGGGTTTTTTGGATCACGCCAGGACAAGATCAAAATGTTCATGAAGCTATTTTACTACTTTCCAAATCTGAACGGCGGCGTTTTCAAATATCTTTTCAACCCCGTAATCGCCGGGAGAAAGCTTCAGAAATTCATTGACTTGATCGTACTTGGTTAAATACACATAGCTGATCCCCATTGACTGTAGTTTGTCTTTAATTACATTTCGATCACTAGAATCAATTATTTCTGCGTTATAAATGATCTTTTTCTGAGAGAATTTGCCTACATAGTCTCTGTAATTACCAAAGACGGCCGGTTTATTACTTCCAAAGTACTCACACTGGAGACATTCGTGATCGTACACTAAAACTTTACCCATCGGTAATTGTTTTAATTTATCCAAGCCAATTATTTCCTCTGGAGAGATCCAGAAATTCTCCCTATTTAGTTTTTCCCAGTTAAAAGAGAGGATCATCCTTAATAGGCTTTTTGGCGCCCTAAGTAGGTGTTTTGTCTCTATACTCCAGTCGTTAAACAGAATACCTTCGTTGAGACCAGTAAGATCGGGGCTCATTTCTATGCGCCATTTATTTCCTATTTTCTGGATTTTTACTAATTTAGACTTGAATAGTCTGGATGGTGGTTTATTTACAGATTCAAAATACTTTAGAGTAGTTTTGATGTTTATGTCTGAAATGGCCCATGTTTCTGAAGAATCCTGAACAGAGTCAATCAATGCCGGAATATTTATCCTTAGGTTCCTTTCTCTATTCGGCCACTCAAAGTAGGGTTCCTTAAAGTCGGACGGGTAAACTCTAAAATCAATAATTTTTTTGTTGGTTTTGTCTATCCCTAGCCGGTAAAATGGTGATTGGTACCAAAGCATTCCTTCAGAATCAATCGTGTGTTCAGGAGAAATCTCAGGGAATCGATCTTTGTACCATTTGGAAAAATCAGCCATTGTTAATTTTGTAGCGTTGTCTGAAGAAACTATTTGTATCTGATTTAAAAATTCTTTTTGATATATTTCTGGGTTTAAATCAGCTTCTAGTCCAACTGTTATCTGACCAAATGAATTTTTGTTTTTATGTGCATATACCTCCAAAAGACTTTTAAAATAAGAGCTATCATGCTTGTCGGGGGTTGTGAGATAGTCTTGTAAGCTATATAGACTGCTGTAGTACCCATTTCGTGGGTGCCGTGAAGCCCACTGGATGGTGACAATTCCGATTTTGTCTTTACTGTTTTTTGCTGGAAGCCCAGAATGAAAAGCACTGGGGTAATAAGGGGTAGACCAATATGTTCCCCAAATTTGATAGTTGTCAGTAGAATATTGATCGGCACAGGATAAGTTTCCGATTACCCCGTATTTATCATGCATATACTTTAAGGAGAAACTATCGATCCACCAGGCCCCCACAGAGACAGGATAATACCCAAACCGCTCTTTAAACTTGGAAAAAACTTTATCAATAAATTTGATTCTTTCTTCTTGAGTATAGCCTGACAAAAAAACTGAATTGGCAAAATGCCAAGAGCCAGTGCTGTGATATCCAACTCCCGCAACTTTACTAAATTCAGAAGTAATCTCCAAGAAAATTCCGATTTCTTGATTGGGTGAAAATCTTTTAAGTTCTGTAACTATTTCTGGTCGATTTAGTACATCGTAAGTCAGTAACCAGGTTGCCGGTAACCGATACTGGGAAATTACGCCGTACTGCGCCCGAAGGCTAGCTAAATGGTCGTTATTGTATGGAGAAATCCGAACTGGGTTAACAACAGTAATAAATTGATCAGAGGCTAGAACTGGTGATGTTATAGAAAAAAAAGTAAGAACTAATAACAAAATTAATTTATTCATCTAGATACGTGTCGGAGAGCCAGTTTTTGCGGTTAGAGTCGTCATAGTAATGTAAGATTTTGAGTCTGTATATTATGGCAAGCGTATCCTGAAGTGCTCTTAACATGTGATCAAAACCAGCGGCGTGGTTAAGAGCTGAAAATGAGAATTTTAATTTCACTGGAGCTTCGTAAATTC
>JBBUDC010000035.1:0-1723 GCA_038057495.1 Patescibacteria group bacterium | reverse complement strand
CGAACACGCAGACGGCGGGAGTGTGGGTGACGGATGCGCAGGAGTATCGGCGGAAGCTCAAGGAATTCGTGGGCGATCGAAAACCGCTGTCGATCATGGAAGAAACGGCGAAAGCGATGCGGGTGGGCACATTGGCTTTGATCAGGCCCGTAATGATATCCACAGATGGGCGTTGGGTAGCCAGGACCAAGTGAATACCGGTGGCCCGGGCCATTTGGGCAATTCTGGTAATGGCGTCTTCCACTTCCACTTGGGCGTAGAACATGATGTCTGCCAACTCATCAATTATGATGACCAAATATGATAATGCCTGGAAACCGGAGAGTTCGTTGTAAGCGTCGATATTTCTGGCACCCACTTCGGCAAAAAGTTTGTAACGGCGGTCCATTTCTCCAGTGGCCCACTTGAGAGCCGAGAGAACTTTGGCGGGTTCAACAATAACCGGGGTGAGCAGGTGAGGAATACCATTGTAGTTGGTCAGTTCCACCCGCTTGGGGTCGACCATGATGAAGTTGATTTCACTGGGGGAAGCTCTGAAAAGCAAGGAACCTATGAAAGCGTTGATGAGCACGGATTTTCCAGAACCGGTGGCTCCGGCGATAAGCACATGGGGCATTTTGGAAATATCAGCTACTATGGGCTGGCCAGAGACGTCTAAGCCAAGAGCAACAGCCAATTTACTCTTATGGTGTTTCATAACATCGGAATCGAGCATTTTACGCAAAGAGACAAATTCCGGAGCCCGGTTGGGTAATTCAATACCCACCAATGAACGGCCGGGGATGGGAGCTTCGATACGAATCTGGCCGGTGGGGGCTGCCAGAGCTAAGGCCAGGTCATTGCTAAGAGCCGAAATTTTGGACAGCTTGGTACCTATGGCAACCTCTAGGGCGTATTGGGTAACGGCCGGACCGTAATTGATCTCCACCACTTTGGCAGTAATACCAAAAGCTTCGAGAGTCTTTTCGATAGTTCCGGCATTGGTTTTAGGGTCTCCCCGGTCAGCTTTACCGGAAATGTTTTCGACCAGAAGTGACATGGGCGGGTAGTGCCAGGGAGTTTCAGATGCGGAAGATAGAGGATGGAAGGTAGAAGTTGGAACCGAAGAAGCCTTTTGGGAAGGTAGGGGAAGTTTAGGTTGAATGGAGTTATTGGAGGAGGTCATGCCAGAAAATTTGATGACTTTTTGTTCCGGAGGGAGTGACTTTTTGCCTATTTTGGAAAAAAGAGATTTGATTTGGGAAAAAATTCCTACGAAGAAAGCCAAGACATCTTCGAAGGGAATGTTGAACATGACCACAAAACCGATGACAAAACCGGCCAGAAAAAAAATTACGGCTCCAAAGGGAGAGAGAAAAGAGCTGGTGCCAGACCACAGTTGGCTACCCACTGATCCGCCACGGGAAATGCCGGCTAAGGCGGCTAAAATAATGAAGCTGCCGACAAAAACATTGGGCTCGGATAGAGCAGATCTAATCTTGGTAAGCATGAGGCCGCCGACTATAAAGGGAAAAGGCAAAAAGAAAGTGGCTAGCGTGCCAAACTGAACCAAAAGCAAGGAATTGAGTTGAGTTAAAAGAGAACTTTGTTTAGTAAAGGACAGCCAAATAAGTCCAGCGATGGCAAACAAAAGAACTGCGCCAATGGAGTGAATGGTGGTTTTTTTGAGTCTAACTTTGAAGGAGTTCTTCCGGCCGAAAAATGCGCGCGTTCTGGGCATGAA
>JBBUDC010000034.1:0-1341 GCA_038057495.1 Patescibacteria group bacterium | reverse complement strand
ATGCCCCAGAAGGCGGGGACGTTCCATTGATGAGCTCTTTGGTAGTCAATAAGTTTTTTAATCCAGGAAACATTTTTCAGACCGAGGAAGTAGTAAGGAATTTCGGCTACGTCTGGAAGAACGGCTAAGAAACAGGCAGCCATGATAATAAGAAAATTGCCGCTGGTGGCGGCAATATATGTACCAAACATTAAAGCCAGGCCAGCATCGGCCATGACAATAATTTTGGAGCGGGCAGAAATTTCCCCTTTAGTTTTAAGTTCGGTATTCAAATGAGGGTTCCAATGGGGGACGTAATCGGTAATAAAATGAGACAAAAGAGCCAGAGGTAAGGAGATACGGGGATCAGGAATAACTGTGGCTATGGCTGCGCCGACGAGGGTGTGGGGAAGCTCTAACATAATGTGCTATGATTTTAGCATGAATTGGTTAGTGGGAATAGCAATTTTACTAGCATTTGGTGGAACTAACTTTTGGGTGTGGAAAAACAAAAGGTCAGATTATGACGAGGAAGGTATTTTGGGATTGTGGTTGTGGCTGGTAATAGTGGCCTGGATTGTGAGTTGGGGATTTAAATGGTGGTCGGTGGGAGGAATACTTTTGGGAGTAGTTTTGGCCTTAATGATTTGGTGTAAGAAAAAGAAGTGGGACACTTGGGAGTGGGCTGATGTAGTAACCAGGTCGAGTTTGGTTATGGGAGGAGCCATAACTTTAGCAAAGGGCATGTGGATATCAAGTTTGACTTTATGGCTTGGGGTAGGAGTGTTGTGGATAGTGAGTAAAACTTACAGGAAATGGAGATGGTACAAAAGCGGCAAGATGGGGCTGGTAGCATTGGCGGGCGGTGTGTGGTGGATGGGGGTGTGGATGGCTCTTGCGCCGTGGCAGATCTACAAGGTATACTTGGCCGGCTGGGTTATGGCTGGACTGGCAGTAGCCATTTATTTACGCTCAGGACACAAATTTTCTCAAATATGGCCAAAAAAATAACATATCCAAAAGAAGTAACCAAACCGGTAGAAAAACATTTGGTGGAAAAGCTGTCTACTCTGGAAAAGAAAAAGAAAGATTTACACAAAGAGGATCCGTTTAGTGATGCTAGCCGCCTGGATGACAACGCGGCGGTGGATGCTGATGCGGCCGAACAATTTGGGCACATGCGGGTAAATGCGGTCAAGAAAACCATAGATAGAAGTATTATTCAAATCAGAAAAGCCCTGTCCCGCATAAAAGTGGGGAAATATGGCGTCTGTGAGAGATGCGGTAAGTTTATTGATACTGACCGGCTAATGATACTTCCGGAAACGACCCTGTGCGTAGATTGCGAAAAGAAACGTGAGA
>JBBUDC010000033.1:0-6784 GCA_038057495.1 Patescibacteria group bacterium | reverse complement strand
CCCAGAATTGCTCCTTACAAAATAGCCGTTTTCCCGCTTGTTGCCAACAAAGAAGAGATAACTAAAAAAGCCAGGGAACTATATCTTAGACTTAAACTTAGACTAAATACTGTTTGGGACGACCGGGGCAATATCGGTAAGCGGTATTATGCCCAGGATGAAATTGGGACTCCGTGGTGTATCACTGTGGATTATCAAACTCTCGAAGACAACACAGTTACAGTTAGAGACCGGGATACAGCTCAGCAAGAACGGGTCGCAATCTCTTCCCTTGACAGTTATTTCCAAGAAAAGTTAAAGTAAACAAAGTGAACAAGTGGTTACCCATTATTGGTGCAATTCTAGTTTTAGCCGTAGCAGGAGGAATAATATTTTCTTTGCGTGGTAAACCGGCCGGAAGTTTGGCCAAACCCACTCCTACCCCCCAAACAGCCCAGCAGCTTACCGCTGATCAAAAACCGGAAATAAAAATTGCCATCAGTTCCGATGCTCATTTTGCCACTGTTACTCTCTCCAATCTGCATGCCACCGCTTTGGAATACAATCTCATCTATGACGCCACAGTTAAAGGCAACCGCATTAATACCGGAGTCAACTCTACAGCCAATATCTCCGGTAAATCCGGGTTTACCCAAAAACAACTTCTGGGCTCTGAATCTTCTGGTAAGTTTACCTATCATGACAAAATTGCCAACGCTACCATGGAGCTAACTCTGCGTGATGCTGCCGGCCGTTCCATCTTCACTTCCACCTACCCCTTTGAAGTCAAAGCCGGTTCCACCCAATCTCTCACCGCTTCAGAGTAACTTTTATTATCTATGGTATACTATCAACTATGAAAGCCACAATTTTTCAGTATCGCGTGATTATCAGAAAAGAAGGCAAAAATTACATTGCCGACGTTCCCACTTTGGGAATTTCCGATTTTGGCAAAACGTTAGAAACGGCCAAAAAAAACGCTCAAAAGGCTATAACATGTCACATTGAAGGTTTAGCCAAAACCAACACAGAAGTACCAGCACCTGACACGTCAGACTACTATGTAAGCACCGCCCAGGTCAGTTTTTCCAGACTTCCTAAGTTCGCCGTTTGACATGCCCAGATTAATTCCCTTAAAACCTCGTGAGATTGAGGCAATTCTTCTCGAGCATGGTTTTGTTTTAAATGTCAGTAAAAGTAGCCACAAACAGTTTTTCAATCCCCAAAGTGGCGCGCACACTACGGTTTCCTACCACTCAAAAGAAATTCCGGTTGGCACCCTCAGAAGCATCGTCCGCCAATCCCAACTTCCTATAGACCTCTTTCGCAAGTAATTTCCTCATCATATAGTACTCTCTTTCGTCTTTTATTAGTCTTGACACGGCGTGAAAAGAAGTTCATAGTGGTATAAAGTGGTAAGAAATGGTAAATTATAACCATGTTTATCGGACAATATGAACATCATCTTGAAGCCAAAAACCGTCTCTCCATCCCCAGCAAATTCCGTTCCCAACTGGCCAAAGGCGCCGTCTTGTCCCAAGGATTAGACGGTTGTTTATTTTTATACCCGAAGGCCACCTGGGACTTGCTCATTTCCAAGTTATCTCAATTACCACTCACCAGAGGCGATGCCAGATCTTTTACCCGTAGCCTGTCATACGGCGCGGTAGAGGTCGAAACTGATTCTCTGGGCCGGATACTCATTCCGGATTATCTCCGAGCCTACGGCTCCATCAAAAATACTTGCATGATTGCTGGCGCAATTGAGAGAGTGGAAATATGGGATAAGTCCAAGTTTGACAGCTATATGACTACTGTTAATTCTCAAAGAGAGTCGGTTGCTGAAAAACTTGCGCTGTAAGCCATGCGCAGCATGCTATTTCATAAAACTGTTCTTTTACAACCAACTGTAACCTTTTTAGCCGTCAAGCCAGGTGGTCATTACGTTGACTGCACATTAGGCGGTGGGGGACACACGGCAGAAATTATCCGCCAGGGAGGAAAAGTTTTAGGGTTGGACCAGGATCCAGAAGCCTTACAGGCCTGCCTTGATCTTGAAGGACTTATTAAAGTCCAATCCAACTTTATTCACTTGGCAGAAGTGGTCAAATCCCACTCTTGGCAACCGGTTCTGGGAATTTTGCTTGATTTGGGAGTCTCCGAACACCAGATTGCTACATCCGGCAGGGGATTCTCTTTTCAAAGCCAAGGACCTTTAGACATGAGGATGGATCCCAGCCTGCCAAATACGGCAGAAACCCTGATTAACCAGTTACCAGTTGAGCAGTTGACCAGTCTTTTTCAAGACTACGGAGAAATCCCTGCAGCCAAAATACTGGCCACAAAGATCGTCGCTGCCCGACCACTGGCTACTACTGACCAACTAGCGGTAATTACTGGAAAGTGGTCCAGACAGGCTTTTCAAGCCTTGCGCATTGCCGTCAATGACGAATTAGGAGCCTTAACTGAAGTTCTATCTCAAGCTCAAGAAATTCTGGCTCCCGGGGGAAGACTGGTTATCATCAGTTTCCACTCCTTAGAAGACAGAATCGTCAAACAAACTCTAAAAAACATGAACACATTAACTGCCAAACCCGTAACCGGCGAAAAAGGTTCCAAGTTAAGAGCATATGTTAAAAATCTTAATCATCATTAATATTTTTCTTCTTTCCAGCCAATTGTGGCTGTCTTTTGCGTGGGCCTCGGAAGGCACCAAAATATCTCAAGCCCTCATCACCAGTCAAGAACTGGCCAATCAAAATCAAATTCTTAAGGAAAAAATCTACACCAGCTCTTCAATCAGCTACATTTACGAGCAAGCCCTAGCCCAGCATTTAACTACCGCTACCCCCAAATTCCTGGCCCCTCTTCCGGTGGCGGCAGCCAGACCATGACCTGGCGTCTGCGCATAGTTCAAGGACTATTTTCTTTGATGGCCTTGCTAATTGCTTTGCGTCTCGGGTACTGGCAAGTTATTAAAGCCGGTGATTTGTCCGAACAGGCTACCTACCAGCGGCAAACAACTCTGGAAATTCCTTCTCCAAGAGGTGAAATCAAAAGTTCCGATGGTTTTCCTCTTGCCACCAATCAACAAGCCTTTTTAATGTATGTCAACCCGCGTCAATTCTCATTTTCAAGTAAACTGGCCGAGTTGTTGCCTGCCTCGGACAGCGCCCGTCTACGGCAATCTTCGTCCTACTCCAACCTATATTGGTTTCTGGTATCCCGCCGGCTAACAGCCAGTCTCAAAGACAAAATTACCTCTTTGTCTCTGCCTGGAGTAGGATTCGAACCAGACACCGTCCGCTTTTATCCCGAGTCCAGTACCAGTGCCCAACTCATAGGCTTCGTAGGTCAAAATACAGCAGGTCAGCCCACAGGTTACTTTGGATTAGAAGGCTATTACGACCGCCAGCTAACTGGTAAGCCCGGCCGTCTGATTCACGAGCAGGACGCTCTCAACAGACCCATTCTAATTAGTGACCAAAGTATTATTCCTCCTCAACCCGGAAGTGTTTTGACTACCTCAATCAACCGGGTTCTGCAATTTATCGCTTACCGCAAACTCTCCCAAGGCATTACCCGCTACGGGGCAATTTCAGGCACAGTTACTATTATGGAGCCTGCAACTGGCCGGATTCTGGCCATGGCCAGCCTGCCTAGCTACAATCCGCATAATTACCAATCAACCGATCCTGCCCTTTTTAAAAACCCCATTGTTTCCGACAGCTTTGAACCAGGATCTACTTTTAAAATTTTTGCCATGGCTGCAGCACTAGATTCAAAAGCAGTTAAACCGGATACCAAATGCCCCATTTGTTCCGGCCCGGTGACAGTTTCCAACTACACCATTGAAACCTGGAACGAAAAATACTACCCCGACAGCACCATGACTGAAGTCATCCAGCATTCGGATAATGTAGGTATGACTTGGGTCAGTCAGCGCCTGGGAAAAGCCAAATATTTAGACTATCTTTCCAAATTTGGTTTCGGTAAAGAAACCGGCATAGACTTGCAAGAAGAAAGTTCTCCGCAACTGCGGCCCGCATCAGCCTGGGTAGACATCGACCTGGCTACTGCCGCTTTTGGTCAAGGAATTGCCGTCACCCCGCTCCAAATTGTCCGGGCGGCAGCAGCCATTGCTAACCATGGTCTTCTCCCCAAACCTCAAATAGTCGATAAAATTAACGACAAAGTTATCTCTCCCAGCTCTCCCACCCAGGTAATTTCCGCTGCCACGGCAGCTCAAATAACCCAAATGATGGTCAACGCAGTTGATCTGGGCGAGGCCAAATGGGCCAAACCGGCAGGCCTTTCCATTGCCGGCAAAACCGGCACCGCCCAAATTCCAGTGGCGGGACACTATGACGACAAAAAAACTATTGCTTCATTTGTCGGTTTTGCCCCGCCCGACAATCCCAAATTTGTGATGTTGGTTACTTTGCGCGAACCCAAAACTTCTCCGTGGGGAAGTGAAACAGCTGCCCCGCTTTGGTTTGACATCGCCCGGGATGCTCTCCGTTTGTTAAAATGACATCTGTGCACACCATATCATTTAAACATGCTTGGGAAGGATTGGAACACGCAGTGGCAACCCAACCCAACTTTGGTATTCATCTCTTCCTTTCCACAATTGCAGTAATCGGGGGAATCTATTTCCATATCAGTACTACCGAGTGGTTAATTATCTTTTTAACCGTTGCTATTGGTTTAGTTATTGAATTAGTTAACACTGCCATTGAATCCACCGTTGATCTTATTACTACCAAACGCCGTCCCCTAGCCAAAATTGCTAAAGACACCTCTGCTGCAGCCATGCTTATTTACGCCGTTGGAGCCGTAGTTGTGGCCAGCGTCATCTTTTTACCCAAGATATGGCCCTATTTTTAGGCATTCTTATTTTCTCCTTCATCACCACCTCCATCGCCATAGTGCCTTTTATTGATTATAAATATCGTCACAAATCTCCTACCGGCGGGGGCAGATTGATCATTGCTATTGTCAGTATTCTTTACGTATTACTTTTTCCCATTATCAGACGCTTAGGGGTATACATTACCTCCGTTTTTTCCATTACAGATGAATTAAACATTATTTTCTTTACCTTCATTTCTTTTGGCATATTAGGCATTTTTAAATTCAAATTTAAAACGGTTGTGCAATTGATATTGGCCGTCGTTGTTTCTGCCATGTTGTATTCAAATCTCAAAATTGATGTAGTTAATGTTCCTTTCTTGGGGATTTTGGACCTAGGATTGTGGTTCATTCCCCTTTCTAGCTTGGTGATTGTTTCTTTTACCAAAGCCTTTAGCATTGCCGATGAACTGGATGGTCTGGCCAGTGGCACATTACTAATCTGTTTACTGGCGTTTTGGGCCTTGGCTGTAGCAGCGTTAGACACCCCTTTAACTGTTTTTATTGCTCTTTGGATTGGGGCGCTCATTGCCTTTTTATACTTTAATGTTTACCCAGCTCGTCTCCGGCTTGGTCAAGCAGGTACCCTGGCTTTTGGAGCCACTCTGGCTGTAGTTGGCCTGCTTTTGGGTAAAATTGTAGCTGTCCTTGTTATTGGGGGAGTGTTCGTACTTGAGCTGGCCATTTCCGCCCACCGCAGATTACAAAAAATTGGTTGGGAAGAACCCAAGATCGTGATGCGGGCCTGGCTGGCGGCCGTTATGTTGGCAGTTTTTGGCATGTGGCTCGCCCAACTTTAATCATTACTTACCTGGTACTGGGTATTACTCTTTTTGGCCTGCTGATGGTGGGCAATGCCTCAGTTGTCGACGCCACCCGGGATTTTGGCGATAAATGGTACTATCTCAAACTTCAAGCAGGCTGGGCCCTTTTTGGCTTGATTGGTTTTTTTCTGGCTTCAAAATTTAACTATCATCGTCTAGAAAAGCTCTCATTTCCCCTGTTACTTGTAACTCTGTTACTTCTAACAATTGTTCTGATTCCCGGAATAGGGTCAAAGCTTTTGGGTGCCCGCCGCTGGTTAAACTTAGGATTTTTTTCTTTTCAACCAGCCGAACTGGCCAAATTAACTCTGACAATTTACTTTTCCTCTCTTCTAAAAAAAACTAAAGATCAATTTTGGCCTTTCATCTCCATATTGGGAATTTGTGCAGGGCTTATCATGCTCGAGCCAGATCTAGGTACAACAATTGTTTTAGTAGGTACTGGTCTTATCACTTATTTTGGCTCCGGAGGTCAACTAAAACGCTTTCTTCTGCTTGTTCCCATAGTTCTTCTTGCTGGAGCCGGGTTAATTATTTTTTCGCCTTACCGTCTGGACCGTCTGAAAACTTTTTTTGATTACACCAGTGATCCTCTGGGAACTTCATATCATATTCGTCAGGTCCTTTTGAGTTTGGGGTCAGGGAAAATATTTGGAGTAGGTTTAGGTCAATCCCGGCAAAAATATGAATTTCTTCCCGAAGTTACCACCGATTCCATCTTTGCCGTCATTGGCGAAGAACTGGGTCTGGTTGGTTCCCTTTCAGTTCTCTTAGCTTTCTTTGTTTTTATCAATCTGGGATTACACACTGTCCGCAATGCCCCGGATCAATTTGGCAGCAATCTGGCCCTGGCCATTACCTCCTGGATAGGTTTACAGGCTTTTATTAATATCGCCGCTATGGCTGCCCTAGTCCCCTTGACCGGCATTCCTTTGCCTTTCATCTCCTACGGCGGATCATCACTAGTCCTGGTCCTTCTGGCCTCCGGTACCCTCGTCTCCATCTCCCGCCAAAGTTAAACTCACCCAACAGCAAGGTTGAAATACAGATTAATAAATCCTATAATA
>JBBUDC010000032.1:0-3762 GCA_038057495.1 Patescibacteria group bacterium | reverse complement strand
TTTGGAAAACTTCATCAAGGTTAGTAAATCTCTAGTCATTATTGCCGACGAACTAGAGGGCGAAGCCCTGGCTACACTGGTCGTCAACAAGCTCCGCGGCTCATTCAATATCCTGGCCGTCAAAGCCCCCGGCTTTGGTGACCGCCGGAAATCCCTGCTTGAAGACATTGCCACTCTTACCGGCGGTACCGTTATTTCTGAAGACACCGGCCGTACGTTTGAAGGGGTTAAAATCGAAGATCTGGGCCGGGCAGACAAAATCTGGGCGGACAAAGACAACTGCCGCATTATTGGTGGCAAAGGCCCCAAATCTGCCATCTCCGGCCGCATCGCCCAAATCAAAGAAGAATTGGCTAAGACCACTTCCGACTATGACCGCGAAAAACTGGAAGAAAGACTGGCCAAACTGGCTGGCGGGGTGGCCGTCATCAACGTCGGCGCCGCCACCGAAGTGGAGATGAACGACCGCAAAGAGCGGGTCAAAGACGCCGTCGGTGCCACCAAAGCCGCCGTCGAGGAGGGGATTGTCCCCGGTGGCGAAGTTACCCTTATCCGGGCCGCCAAATCTCTAGACTCTCTCAAATTAACCGGCGACGAAAAAATTGGCTTAGACATTCTCCGCTATGCCGTAGAACAGCCTTTCCGTTGGTTGGTCAAAAATTCCGGCCTGGACGATGGCTATTATCTCAAACTTGTAGTGGAGTCCAAAGAAGCCGATTTTGGCGTCAATGTCGCCAACGGCGGCCAAATCGGTTCCATGACTAAATTCGGTATTATCGATCCGGCCAAAGTCGTCCGCTCCGCCCTCCAAAACGCCGCCTCCGTGGCTACGATGATTCTGACTACCGAAGCCCTGGTCACCGAACTGGAGAGTAAAGACGAAAAGAAGTCAGCTCCAAGCTCACCAGGCATGGAAGAATACTAAAGCGTTAAAGAAATCGGCCTCGAATAAGGTAAATGGTTTCGTAACATCAGGTTATCTTTAAGTCTCTGAATTCTAGTCTTTTTCTCTGAGTGTCTCGCTAAGTTTTCTATTTTGTTTAACATCAACCATAAAGATTTCTTTTTAATCACGTCGAACCTCCACATATCTCGGTTATTTCTTATTCCTCTTTTATCGACAGTTCCCCCTCTTCGAGATATGCGCGGTCCGTAGCAATTGACTCCCAGGTTTTCCAGCCTCTCGGCCAACATACAAATAATTCCCTTGTCTTGAGATTGAATTGTAAAGAAACCAATGTGAGTTTTTCCCTCCCTACCCGGCTTTTTGAAGGTAAAACTGCCCTCTGCGTCGGCATATCCAGCAAAAAAGTTCCAAAATAATCGATCTTCATCAAGCACCCATTTTGGGACCTCGTCTTTCTTTGGAACCAAAAATCCAAACGTTTTATTCACCAAACAGACTATTTCTACCTTACCCTCTTCAGCTTTGTTTGGAAACGTAAAGGGGGTAGTGTAAGAAGAAAACAGACTTCTTATTAAGTGAATTTGAGCTCTGTGGGTGGACGAGCATCTAATCTGAATAATATTCACTTTGTCATACACATTCAGATCCCCAAGTCTAAACCCAATCATATACGCCTTTTCCTCTAAGTTTTCAGAGAAATCGGACTTCTTGTACTTGCATGCCCGATTTGGTGTTCCTCTTGGAACCAGCCTGTATTTTACAAATCTCCTCTCTATACCGCCCTTACTCCTGTGTACAATCCTAGCGATCTTATCTAAGGACAACCTCCTGTTATAAAGATATTCAAGAGTTTCCTTTGTCAATTTCAGTGGGGGAGTAAGCCCCAAATGGCCTCTTGATCTAATTCCAAACCTTTTGAATTTGTAGACAATCGCGGAATGAGTACAGCCTAATCTATTGGCTATATCGAACATCGACAACTTGTCTTTCCAGTACCACTGGACCAGTTGGACTCTAGTAGTAGGTACTTTTGTCGTTGACTCACTCAAATCTCGTGTGGGAATTCTATACTCTTGCATATTTCTCAATACCACACCCGCGTCACATCCGTAAACCTTACCAATCTTGGCCAGCGACAACCCTTGTTCTTGATATAGCCTTGTTAATTCATCGCGATCTAATACTCTCTTATTCCAGGCAGCCATAAATTAATTTTACCAAATAAATCCCGAAAGTCAATCGTACCTAAACCGTGCTAAAATAACCTCGTGCACAAAGCCGTTATTTTTGACCTCAATGGTGTTTTTCTTCAAAGCGAACCACTAAGTAGCAGGTTTGAGAAAAAATTTGCTGTGACCAAAAATTTGTTTCTTCCCGCTCTCAAAGAAATTATGGCCGTAGTCAGAAAACCCAACGCCCCCGCAGCCTTTTCTCTTTGGAAGCCATATCTAGATAAATGGGGAGTAGTTCTTACAGGACAAGAATTCTTTAACTTCTGGTTTTCCGGCGAACATCTGGTTCCCGAGCTGGTCGAATATGCTCAACAACTTCGGGATAGGGGAGCCAAAGTTTTTATTCTCTCTAACAACTTCAAAGAAAGAACCGAGTTTTATAGAAAGAATTTTCCCCTGATTTTCCAATCCGTCGACAAAGCCTATTTCTCCTGGGAAACCGGTTTTGTCAAACCATCCATTGAATCGCTACAGCTGGTTTTAACCGAAAACCACCTCAAACCGGAAGATTGCATTTACTTCGACGACTCTGACGACAACATTGACGTGGCCCAAAGCTTAGGTATTCATGCGGAGAAATGGGCGAGTTTGGAATTGGCCAAAGCCATGGTGCTAAAATTGTCCCAGGAATGAAATTTGTTATTCTTCATGGCACCTTGGGATCCCCAAATGAAAACTGGTTTCCTTGGCTGGCAGGGGAATTAAAAAAACTTGGCCATTCTACTTTTTGTCCCCAACTTCCTACCCCCGAAGGCCAAACTCCCCAAAACTGGATTAAGGTTATCGCCGATTTGGTAGAGAAAGAAGATTTAGCCGGCGAAGATCTAATTTTTGTCGCTCACAGCCGTTCGCCCTTGGCTGTTTGCCGATACCTCCAGACTCGCACATCACCTGTTCGTGCCTGTTTTTTTGTGGCTGGTTTTGCCAGTCGCCTTCCAGTAGCAGAAGAACCATTCCCAACTTTAAATGACCCCTTCGACGATTTAGGAGCAGAGTGGGGCAAAGTCAAGAAAAATTGTCAAAAATTTATTTGTTTTGCTAGTGACAACGATCCCTATGTTCCTCTAGATATTGCCCGAGATTTTGCCGCCAAACTTTCCGCTGAATTCATTCTTATTTCCGGCGCTGGTCATCTCAATTCCGAATCTGGCTATACCCAATTCCCTCTACTTTTAGAAGAAATAAAATCCCTTTTATGAATAAAGTAAAAGTTCTTATTGAGGGATACGCCAAGATTAACCCGGACGGAACTTGGGATGCGACTTCCACCACAACCTTAATCGATACCGGCAAACACAAGATAATCATGGATCCAGGCTGTCACCGCCAGTTACTTCTAAAAGCCTTAGCTAAAGAGCACCTTCAAACTGGGGATATAGATGTGGTTTTCATTTCCCACTACCACCCGGACCATTGCACTCTCATGGGAGTTTTTGAAAACGCAACTGTTTATGATTCTGTCCAGTATCAAAAAGGTCCGATTGGTGGAATTCGCTCCGCCTTAGAATTTTGCCAGGAAGATATTTTTGTTTGCAGTTGCGATATGCCCTTCGTTTCTTCAGATTTAATTAAAAATATTCTTCAAAAAAAGATAAAAAACAAAATTAATGTCGTGCGTTTTGG
>JBBUDC010000031.1:0-1505 GCA_038057495.1 Patescibacteria group bacterium | reverse complement strand
GGATTAGAGGGGTCGGTGTCGGTAGTGGGAGATGTTGTAGATGGGGATATTGTGTGTAACTATACGGGAGAAATTAAACGGTGTAATACGGCGTATGATGGCAATATTTATGGGGTTTATGTAGCAGAACCGGCATTAGCACTAGAAAATTTGAGTTTGACTGATGGTAAAACAGTGGCTACCTCCGGAAAAGCATATGTGAGAGTAAATGACGGGAATGGTGGGATAAAAAAGGGGGATTATGTAACTAGTTCTAGTAAAGAGGGGGTGGGGCAGAAAGCGACTAAGTCTGGTTATGTAGTGGGGACAGCATTGGAGGATGGGGAAGCTGGGGAGAACAAGATTTTGGTGGCCATTGGAGCCAAACAAGCTTTTGTGACACTGGAAACCCGGGGAAACTTGCTGGAGACGATTAAAGATGCCCTTTTGTCGCCCACACTTACTCCACTGGCGTCTTTGAGATATATCTTGGCGGCTTTCATGGCGGTGGCGGCTTTTGTGTTGGGATTCTGGTATTTCGGCCGGGTGGCCAAGAGTGGCATCGAGGCTTTGGGAAGAAATCCGCTGGCAGGAAGACTAATTCAGCTAGGGGTGGTTTTCAATTTGTTTTTGACAGCCTTAATTATGGGATCGGGGCTTCTCATAGCATACTTAATTTTGGTACTATAAGGAAAGCATATGGATTATCAACTCATCAGCGTTTTGACTTTGGGGGTGGCGATGGTGGGAACGGCTTCTTTGTATCTAAAGACTAGATTTGACAAGAGCAAGATTGTGGCCCGGGAAGAGGAAATAGTAGAAGGGGCGAAGAGAAAAGCGGAAAGAATTATCAACGAGGCTCAAGAACGAGCCCTGAAAGTGTTGGGGGAGGCCAGATTGGGAGCAGAAAATAGAAATAAGAAACTAGAAACTAGATTGGACCGGATCGAGGATAAAGAAGTGCGGGAGTTTAAAAAGGCTTTGGGGGATGTAGCCACTTCAGTCGAAGGAGAAGCGACGGTGGTGGTAGGACAAAAGATTGACGAGGAAGTGGCCAAGGCGAGAGTAGAAATTGAGAAATATAAGCAGCTAAAATTAAAACAAGTGGATGACAATATTGGGGAAATTGTCAAAGAGACAGTCAAGAAGGTATTGGGGAAAGGGATAACAGCTCTTGAACATAAAGATTTGGTATTGCAAGCATTGCAGGAGGCGAAGGAAAATCATGTTCTCTGACCGGCTGGCAAAATTGCGGACAAAAGCTGATGCTGATGCATTACTAGGAGAGATTGATGCATACAGAGATAGTTTGTACAAGACAAAAGAGAAAGTGCAAATCCCACCAGAACTAGATAAATTGGAAGAAACGGTTAAAAAACTTGAGCTGGTGAAGTTGACTTTGGCATACGAACCGTCTCCGGAAGATATTGAAGCTTTTTTCAAAGCGGCGGGAAAAATTTTGGATATTTCCAAGGATCTCCGGATATTGGGAGGAGCAGTTGTAAGTTACCAGGGAAAATATGGAG
>JBBUDC010000030.1:0-10034 GCA_038057495.1 Patescibacteria group bacterium | reverse complement strand
TTAAGTATATCATACCCCCTAAATCTGTCAAGAAACTATGGGATATAGTTTAAGGATAAGTCTCCCTTGTTGTAGTACTGACTTATTTTTTCTAGCTCTTCCATGACTTTGGCTATTCCTTCAGCAGACTTCCACCAATTGTGTCTATTTATTTTTCTGTCGTCTTCGATTGGAATGACAAAAAGTTGTGATCTTGGGAATACTTTAGAAAATGTCATTTTGAGTCTTCTGGCGTGGTAAGGTTTGGAAATTAAAAGAATCTTTTTGAATGCCAGCTTGTGTTTTTTAATGACAACAAGTGCCTGAAGGGCATTTTCTTTAGTATTTTTAGACTTGGTCTCTCGCAATATATAGATATCAGGCACACCTTTTTTTAGGGCGATTTCAGTACCAAAGTCGGCTTCGGATTTGCCGAGTTTTTGGTTAAAACCTCCAGTGAAGATTATTTTTTTGGCAAGCCTCTTTTTATAAAGCTTGACTGCTGTAAGAGCTAGTTGCCGGTGACTGGATCCGGGTACAATAATTACATCTGCCTGACTTGGAGGGTTCTGGGCAAAAACAAAATTAGTAATTGAATTAACAGTGTTTAATCCTCGTTCCATCGATACTCCTCTCTAAACGTGTCCCATGGCCGTTCTTTCATTATGCGATAAATTTCGGACGACACAAGTTCTGGGGGGGAGACTAAGGAATGATTCTATAGTAAAAAAACCTTCAGCCAAACTATTGAAGTCTTGCCTATCTCTAAAAGAGTCAGATTTTTTTACTCCCCATATTTTTTCTTGTCCGGCAGCTCGAATCTTGTCGAGACAGTTAACAAAAAGAACTTTCATTAAGGCATATATAGCAGCGACGTCTTTGGGCATTACATAGTCATGATATCCTTCGAAAGGATTTTTAGGTATCAATCTTCCCTCTTTTTCCATAAGAGTTTGGATCGGGGTGCCATCAAAAATGCGAAGGGCTTTACACAATGTGGGGTATACATCTCCTCGTCGTCTTAGAAAGGCCAAATCTGTTTTTAAAGTGTCAATGGTTGTGTAAGGGTTGAAAATCATAAACCCCAAGACGGTAGAGATACCGGCGTTATGTAAAATTGCCAGTGCTTGATCCATTCCCTCAATTGTTTCAAGTTTTCTAAAACGATCCAAAATCTCGTTGTTAGCACTTTCTACTCCAATTAATAATCGTTCAAAACCTGCGGCTTTTAACTCATTAACTATGGACGGATCTTTAGTAATATCATCACCCCTACAAAAACCCATTAGGTGAAACTTGAGGTTGCGATGGATGAGTTCCGTGCAAATATGCTTGACATGATCTCGCCCTTTGTTACCAGGTCCAAATATATTTGGGTCGTTAAATTTAAATACAGTTATTCCTCTCGACTCAAATAAATCTTGCATCTCATCGACGACAGAGATCGGGTTTCTGGATCTCCACCTTGGCCCAGGATGAAAATTTTCAAATGAGAAATTGCTGCAAAATGTACAAACACCGTAACAACCCCTGCTTCCCATCATTGTAGCGTAGTTTGTTTTTCCCAGGCAGAATTCTAAGTAATCTCTAGCGGCAAATGGTAGGGTGTCTAGATCAATAAAGTCAATTGGTGTGTTTACAACCTGAATGTTGCTATCCCGTTTTAGATAGGCAATTCCGGGTAGGGTTTCCCAGTTTTGACCTGTAAGTATTCGATCTGTCAGCTGTCTCAAAGTATTTTCTCCTTCACCCAAAACTATAGAGTCAACAAAATCGCCAATTTTCTCCGACATGTATGAATGACTGAGGGTTGGAGTGATTCCCCCGCAAGTTATATGACCTGTATACCCCTTTTCTCGTAAATTTCTTACGATAAGTTCGAGTGATGGTAGGGCTCTTTGGAAGACCGAAAAACCAACTATGGGAGGGTTCTTTTCTATAATTTTTCTGACTGTTTGTTGTAGTGTCCAGGCTTCTACATCTGCATCAAAGATTTCTGTCTTTCTGTGATCTTGCCTAAGTAAGCTAGCCAGATACATAAGACCCATTGGTTCTTTTGGGTTGTAGTCTGGGGGACGACCCCAGTTTTTCTAGCCTCGAACAAGTATATCAAAGTAATGCACCGCAAGACGGGATTAGAACCTAAAGAGTAGTATATAAAAAATCTTTTTTAACGATGTAGCTTCCAATCGCTAACACATCGATACCAGAATTCAGGAACGAGTCGACTGCTTCTTGGGGAGTATTTACAATTGGTTCTCCTTTAATATTGAATGAAGTATTCAACAATATGGGTATACCTGTTATCTTTCCAAACTCATTTAACAATTTCCAGTATCGTAAATTTTGTTTTTTCGACACCGTCTGAATTCTAGCAGTACCATCTATGTGAGTAACGGCAGGTATCTCTTTTTGATATTTCTTTTTGACGTTATAGGTTAGAAGCATATACGGAGAGGGCTTCTCACAGTCAAAATACTCTGAGGCCGATTCTTCCAAAACTGAGGGGGCAAAGGGTCGGAAAGATTCTCTGAACTTAACCTTACTATTAAGTTTGTCCTTCATGGTAGGATCTCTTGGATCAACTAAGATGCTTCTATTTCCAAGCGCCCTAGGTCCAAATTCCGATCTTCCTTGAAACCAAGCCACAATCTTACCTTCAACAATTTCTCTAGCAACTATCTTCTCTACGCTTTCAGATTTTTTGTATTTGAGTCTATTTTTTTCCAGACATAACGCTATCTTCTTGTCAGAATACTCTGGACCAAGATAAACCGTATCGTTAATATGAACACGATTTTGGAAGTGTTCAGAATAAGAAGCAAATAAAGCAGCTCCTAACGCTGAGCCATCATCAGTTGAGGCTGGTTGAATAAATAATTGTTCTGGCACAAGCGTTTTCTGAATTTTGCCATTAGCGACGCTATTTAGTGCAACTCCCCCGGATAAACACAAACTTCTTTCACCAGTCGATTCCATAGCATACTTAGCGCAATGCAAAACAGCCTCCTCTGTAATATGTTGCAAGAATGCCGCAATATTTTTATGCCTTGTTGTTATCTCTGAGTTGGGAATTCTTCTTGGTCCGAAAGTTTTCTCAAACTTTTCAGATACATCGAGTCCTGCCCCAAGATGAAATGAAAAATACGATAGATCCAGTTTAAATTTTCCGTCCGGAAGTAATTTCAATACATCTGTATATTGTTTGTAATCACTCCAATCTCCATAAGGAGCAAGTCCCATGACTTTACCTTCTCCCGAATTTCTCTCAAATCCTAAGTAGGCAGTCAATGAGGTATATAAATATCCTAAGGAATGAGGATAGTTAGCCAGAGTAGCAGTTCTTTTCAAATTTTCACTTTTTCCCAAATAAACACAGGTACTTGGACTCTCCCCCCTTGCGTCTATAGTCAATACGGCGGTGGAATCTAAATTGGATGGATAAAATGCAGATGCAGCATGTCCAAGATGATGCTCTACATATTTTATCTTTCCCAAATAGCCCATTTTACGGAGTCTTAATTCTCCATCTCTCCATTTACTGAATAGGTACGGAAATAAAGTCCTCGTCGCATTCACAGATGCTGGAAAATATTCCAAAGTAAACTTACCTACTAACATTGTCAAAGCAAAAGGATAGTTGAAAGGTATGACTACGATATCTACTTTTTTAATGGATATACCTGCTTGTTTCAAACAAAAATCAATTGCATCTTTTGGAAATTCCTTACTGTGTTTCTTTCTATCGAATCTTTCCTGGGCACAAGCAGCTATTATTTGGCCATCTTTAACAATGGTTGCCGCCGTATCGTGACCAGATGTCTTTAATCCTAGGCAAATCATAAAGTAGACACTACCTTAATAATCGTCTCACAGATTGCATCTAGGTTGCCGGTGATATCTAAACCTTTATGAGTAGGTCGGGTAAGAAATTTCTTTATATTGTTTATCCTAATTGATGACAGTTGTTCATTATCTTGAGACTGGATTCCCAAACAATCAGCCACAAAAACCGAAATGCAGGATCTTATCGTCGAGGTGATATTTTCGTAAAGCATGTAAGTAAGGATAAAATCATTAATGGGCTCAACTGTTAAATTGATTTCTCCAAAATGAGGAAAAACGAAAAGTGCCTTATTTATTTTAATAGGATATTTGGCTTGTGTTTTGAGTGAGTAGTAACTTTTACCAGTGCTTCTACTTGGCGGTAATCTATATTTAGATAAGCTCTCTGTGTGACTGTTACAAACCGAACTTTCTCGTAGAGATAGTATTGTTGAACCTTCTTTAATTTCGCACTTGAGGAAATCTATTAAACTTCTTTCGTCTGAAATCATTGTAGCCCCATATTGAAAGTGTAGTATTGACGAGATAGTAGACTTTCCTGTCTTGGTATCACCCAATATAAAAACAGGGCAGTCATTCAAAATCACCAAAGCGGAGTGTAAACCATAAATGTTCCTGGTTTCATACAAACTTTCGAAGATTGGTAGCAAAGCGAATACAAATTGACCAGGAGGTATCTTGCTAGAACTAATGAGACTTATCTCATTACCAATTTGAACCAAGGAAGACTTTCCGCTTGCTTTATAAGTGTGTTTAAATATGAAATCTACATTCTCCAAAGTTTCTTCATTTGAAACTTGGTAATCTGGAATATGATTTATGGGGAGAGGATCGTTAAGCAAATAGTCAACTACTTCATGGTCTGATGTTTCAAAACCGACAGTAAACCCGCAAGATTTTATACAAACTCTATACATATTTGAGTACGTCGTTATATATTGTTACTAGCTTTAAAGTACTAATTTCCCAAGATAAATTATCTCGCACCAAATTTTGAAGCTTACGACTGTAGTCTGACATTTTAGCTTGTGAAGAGAGGAGTTCACCCACTTTATCTACAAAATCTTCAATGTTTCCCTGTTTGCTTACTAGAGATTCAAAACCTCGATTTTGTAACATCTTGGCAACTCCTCCTCTAGCATAAGCCACAACTACGCATCCACAGGCCATCGCTTCAAGGGAAGCTGTAGCGAATGGCTCATTCCATAACGAAGGCATGAGAAAAACATCGGAAGCGTTATAGTAATCCGGCATACTGTCCGGGTGTACAAAACCCATGAGTTTACAATTTTCATTCAGAAGACCCAATTGACTAAGTGATTTTTCTAAATTCGGACGCATCGGGCCGTCTCCAACAATTAATAGTTTTAAATTTTGATGAGACTGAAGGAGGTTTTTATAGATGTGCGGCACTTCGAGTATGCCCTTTTCTTGAACTAATCTACCTGCATATAAAAGCACTCTATCGCTGGGTTTGAATCTTAGATTTTTTCTTGTAATTGCTCTCAGATCCGCACTTTGGTGGAATTTTTTGATGTCCACTGCTGTATTTACAACAGAGACTTTGTTAGCGGAAAAGCTAATGAACTTGTGAATGTCGTCAATAATAGTATCACTGTCTGCTGTAATATGGCTTGCATTTTCTGCATAACGGAAAAACCGTTGCATTCTCATGTTTCCGTCGGATTCGAAAGTTTCAGTCCCATGGCACGTAGCAACAAAAGGAATTCCAAATGTATCTTTAAAAATTGAAGCAATGATTGTAGAGAAAAGAAGATGTTGGACATGTAATATATCAAACTTATATTCACGATGAGCCTTAAATAAGACCTCTAAATACTTATAAATAGTAGACAGAAAGCTTTCCTCGTCCGACAAACAATTTCTCCAACTACCATATGGTGGAGTGTCTACCTGCAAGTATCGGAAATTGTTTTCTGGAGGATAACTGTCCTTGTTAGCTATCACAGTAACATCGTGCCCCATCTTTGCTAGTTTGTTCGCTGTTTGAGTTGTAAACCTACTACTTCCACAAAGTTTTGAGAGAGGCATATTAAATAAAAGAATAGCTATCCTCATTGTGTAAGATCCTTATAATCGTATTCTCCACGGAAGTCTTCGATAAATTTCTCTAATCTTTTTCGACGTAGATCCGTTACTTTTTTGGTGTACGAAAAATAAAGATTCTCTTTTCTGCTAGGGTCCTTAATGATATCGCTATAGTATGCTAAAGTATCTTGTATAGATCTACCCTTCTTTCCGGAATAGGTAAACATTCTCCAAACATTAATCAGACCGATTGAATCCAAAACATCTGCATCGTTGAGAATCTTTGTTTCTGTTAAAACAAGTTTGGGATTCTGCGATTCTCTTATAATTTTGCTCACAAACTGAATACTCTCATCAGGAATCACTCCTTTTAGATAATCTCCAACTATCCTTGCTCCAATCTCTTCGTGTGATTCTTGATCTTTAGAACGATCTCCCTGAAGTGTTCCATCTTCCTCTATGTGTACCACCTTACCTATGTCGTGGAATAAGGCTGCTACAAAAAGTTCAAGCTTTCTTATTTCTTTTCCCTTCAACTCAGGCGTCGATAATATTTTTTTACAGGCCATCATGGTTCTAACACCATGGATATATCGATAATTGACTCCCCCGGCCAATTCATCAGACTCTCGAAAAGCCTTATCTAAAATTGCCTCGCATTTAGCTATTATTTTTTGCATATTTTCTCCAAACTCTGTTTATTTTATCAGGAATAATCTCTTTTTTGCAGTTTTGCAACAATTTCTCCACAACCCAATGTTCCTTAATAATTCTTTCCATTGACTTATTTCTTAATTGCGAGCTTAACCAACTCCACAGAAACTTTCCGTATTTTTTCAAAAGAACCCGATTATTTTTTACCAACATCGAACTAGTATCTATGTGATTCATATTAACCGATGCCCCTTCAAAATGATGGACATAGACGTCTGCCGCCCTAATAACTTTGTATCCGGCAAGTCCCAGTCTCCAACATCGCTCAATGTCCTCTGTTCCGTACCCACTCATATCAGAGTCTACGAAACCTCCCGATTTCGTCCAAATTGCTGTTTCAGTTAAAAGACAAAACCCGGCAACAAAATCAGGAGGAGATTCGATAACTGTATCTACAAGTTTGTTTGTAATTCTAAAATGTTCTCCAAATTCTTCAAGTGTCCTACCTTTCGTAAACATTCTCACCATTTCATAAGGATCTATGTTGCCAGTCCATTCTTTTTTAACTTGCTCCCACATTTCCCTGCTACTGAAGTTTTCGTCATAAGGGTAAACGGTTTTTGACCCCCACTTAACCGGAGCAACAACTTTAATCTTTTTATTACCCTTTAACTTCAATAGCATCTTATCTAACCAAAAATCGGTGACCAAAATGTCATCATTGCATGAACAAAGATAGAGAGACCTAATTTTTTGGAAAGCTTGCCCTTGGGCTTCAATATAGCCAATATTTTTGTTATTTCGGATAAACCTTATACTTTCTTTGTTTAAATAATTTCTAGTTTCTACAGTAGATCCGTTATCTACTACCAAAATATCATATCTGACATTAGTTTTGGCTTTCTTTATAGACCTTATTGTAGCCATTAAAAAAGGCAATGAATTATGAGTAACTATTAATATTGTAACTTCTGTTTTCATATTATAATTTTGGAGGTAAAACTAATTCAGGAAATAATGCTTTGACTGTTATTTCTAGCTCAGTTTTACTATCTGGTGAGTGTGCGATATTTCTTAAAAAATCATCGGCAAACTTACCTCTAATACCAGTCGGTTGTCTCTCTCCTAAGGCTGTCTGGCCAATATACTTCCTTGCCTTGAAAAGCGCATCTTTGCCAATCAACAGAAGTGCTTCACACTGGCCAGAAGTTAAATGGAAAACAATTTTGGGAATAAGCCATTCGTTCCTAATGTCAGGATATATTTCAGATACTTTCGGCGGAGTTAATATTAGTCTTCGTCTTGCGGCTAAATCCAGCCCCATTTCTTCCATCTCTTTAATCATTCTTACCTGAAGTCGTTTTTCAACACCATCAGGTTTCAACATTATTACAGTAAAATCTGGGGGAGTTTCTTCAAACCATCTCTTAAATAACTTTTTTGCATCCATCACTCTTCCGGGAAACAGAGCGTCGATTGCTCCTATTCCGTGAAGTATCTCTATTGCTTCCTCATATTTTGGGGATCTGATAATTTTATCTGTTTCCGCCTTTATTAGATGATAAGGAACCCCGGGAACTCTTTTACATGAACGAGCAAGTTTAGTCAAAGTGAAATCTGGTAAGTCGGCGTTTAGTTGCATTGACAAACGAACAGCAGTCAAAATTCTATCTGGTTTGAATGCATCAATTTCATTACATGGTCGAAGAGATCTTTCTCTAATATCTCTTTTACTATCTAAGGGGTCATATACCTCACTAATGTTCCACTTTATTTTGTCTTTTGAAATAGGAATAGACATACTATTGATCCGTAAATCAGAACTAAGAGCGTCTAAATACAACATGTCTGAATAACTAGCCCCGGCGACGTACGACAAAGGCTTAACAATTATAGAACCAACTTCCACTTCTATACCAGGTAACTCAGGTAACATGTATTTAAACACCGGCGATCCTTTTCTTGGGTTTCTATCAACTACTAAGGCTCCTTTCTTTTGCAAATCCCCATGAAGCGGATGAATGTTCCCAAACACAAAAATATCCAAATCCTTTGGTTTAAAATTAGTACCATGAACATGATTCCAAACCATATCTCTAACCGCACCACCCTTTAGAATAGCCTTTATCCCAAGTCTGTCTACTGACTCAGCGATAAAGCTCAGTGCTAGTTCCAACTTGGGGTCACCAAGAGTTAACTCTCTTTCGCTTTCACCATCAAATTCTCTCCTCAACATAATACTATGGGGTATTATAACATTTTTTACCTATTGGGTATTTAGAATGATTTATTCTTACAAGTTCAAACTTTTACCCCAAAACCCAGTTTGAAATCAATAACGGTCTTAAAATTAGATGTTCTTCGGAGAACTCGGAATTGGTAAAATAAGCGTAGATTCGGTCAATTAGATCAATAAAGATAGTTGTGGACATCGTCCGATCCTTGACCCGTATGATAGAGAGGCGGAAGCACTAAAAGGACATCAGGACTAATAGATGGCAATATTAATGGTTTGGCAGTGGTTTCTCTTTCGGTTAATATAGCCATGAAAAACCCCGCCTAAGCGGGGTGTAAAGTTGGGTTATTTAAGCCCTTTAATAAAGTAGGCAATTTACCGTTCTCTGGCATCGAGTCGAGTATATCATACCCCTCAAATCTGTCAAGAAACTATAAGACATAAATGTCATATATCTTGCTTCGCTTTGGCGCTCGGCGTGACTCGCGTGTCGCGAAGGGCGCTATAGGTCAAAGTTGCCTATAAACTGCACTTCTGGAACCAATTCCACCCCAAATTTACTCTTTACTTCATTTCGTAACTGCTGGGCCAATTCCCATATATCCCTGGCTGTCGCCCCCCCGGCATTGTAAATCAAATTCCCGTGATAATCAGCCACCGCCGCTCCTCCCAGCTTTCTTCCTTTGGCTCCGATTTGCTCTAGCAGATATCCCGCCGCAACTTTTCCACCCCTGATCTTTTCTTCCGGAATTTGTTTTTGCACACCCTCTGGCAATTGATCAAACCACAAATTCATAAAAAAGCTCCCCGGGCATTTCATCTCTAACGGATATTTTTTCTTTCTTAGCTCCCTGATTTCCTGCGATTTAGCTATCAAGGCTTCCCTGTCTCCTTTTGGCAAATCAAACTTTACCTCCACAATTATTTCCTTGTTTTTTTTAAACACACTTTCTCTGTAACCAAACTCACACTTCTCCTTTGGCCAATAACCGCTCAAGGTCGTCACTCCCGCCAAATGATCAGAAATTGTCTGTCCATACGCTCCGGCGTTGCCATACACAGCTCCCCCTACCGTCCCCGGAATTCCCGCCAGGCATTCCATTCCCGCCAGTCCCTGGTCATTCATTTGATCTACTAGGTCATTTAGTGCCATCCCGCTTCCCGGCATCTTGTTTACTATTACCAGTCCCGGATACCCCCCATCGCTTACCAGCAAATTGCTTCCTCCGGCAATCACCATCCACTTCTCTTTTAATCCTACTGCCTCTTT
>JBBUDC010000029.1:7329-11615 GCA_038057495.1 Patescibacteria group bacterium | reverse complement strand
AATGTTGTGGCATTGGGGCCATAAATAGCATTTAACACTTCACCAATTTCGGTAAGAGGCAGAACCGAAAGTTTGTAGGCGTTTTGGTAAATTCCCAGTGAAGATTGTCCTAAAAAGCGGCCAACAACTACGTTATCGCTTTGCGTGTAAACGTATTCCATAATCCCAAAACCGGTGACCCATTTTCCCCGAATCAAAATTTCTCTGGCTTGGATGACATTTAAATTTAATTTGGGGCGGGGATTTACAAATAAGTGGGAAATTATAACTTCTACAAATGCAGAGATTATTAAACCCCAGGCAAAACTGTAAACCGAACGGGTAAAGTAGGCCAAGAATATAATTACGGCAGATTCAACGAAAATAATTGATGAACGGTAGACAAACTCCTGATGATACAAGAGGTTTTTTTGGAATTTGACGATCATGGGGTTGATAAATCCTCTAACTAATGGCACTAAACTGATGAGATATATGAGGGGAATGATGTGAGTGACACGGAAAAATTGGGAAACCAGGGGGGCAGATAGCAAAATCAATAAACAGATCGTCAACCCCCGGACAATGGATATGACCCAGGCTGTGTCGAGATATTTTTCGGGATCACTTTTTTCCTGAAGCAGAAATACATTAATTCCTGTTTCGGTAAAAATTTCCAGGAGTCCGAGAAGTATGGTGGCGATACCAAACTCGCCAAATTGGGAAGGCAAGAGCAGGCGGGCCAAAATGGCAATTTTGACTATGCTTAGACCTCGAATAACGATTCTTAAAACAGAGAACCAGGAAGCGCCTTTGAAAGCTGTAGGGAAGTAATTCATTTTGTTTTAGACAAAGCTCCCATAATAGTACCAAAAATGACGCATAAATCCGAAGTAATTTGTAAAACCGGCAGCCAAAATACAGCCCGAATGTCTTTGACGTACCGATAGTTTTTGGCAATTGACCAAATAAAATACGGAATAGAGATTAAGATAACTAAGTGATTAAGAAAAAATAGAAAGAAAAAAGCATAGTAGCGGATAAAGATTAATTTCACCTTGGGGCGGAGAATGCCGGCTTGAATATCGCCAATGGCAAAACGGAGAAACATCCAGGCTGCACTGGTTAAATCTTTACGTGGAATCCAACTTACAATTGCGTTAGGAGCGAAATAAAATTCGATGCCCTTTTTGTTTAACATGGTAGCAAAAGCATAATCTTCGTTATGATTTAGCTTTTCGTCAAAAAGGCCTAGTCCTTTGCGCATGGCCATGGATCGGGTCGAAGGGAAGAATTCTGAAGAAATTTTGTCTGGCATCACTAACACATATGGGATGAGACATTTTTCAAATATATTTTTTGATACTCCTTCATAATAGCCGCTAACAACTTGCACTGATTTATCTGAAAAAGGTTTAACTAACTCTTTAAGCCAGTTTGGATGAGGGATACAGCCGGCATCGGTGAAGGCAATAATCTTGGTTTGGGTTTTTGATATTCCGAAGTTTCGGCCTACAGATCTGTTGCCTATTTTTTGAAAAGCCTTAATTCCCTTGTATTTTTGTAAATATTCCCACGTTCCATCTGTAGAACCACCATCAACAATAATTATTTCCTTGGATTGTTTGGTTAATGAATCAAGTAAAGACTTGATGTTTTGAATTTCGTTTAGGACAGTAATGACAACTGCTACCCTCCTACGCTGAAGCTTCGGAAGGGTTTTGCTTTGCTTCACTTTTGCCATAGTTTTTCATAAATAGTAGCTAATTTAGCCCAGGTTTGCTGCTTGGACCAGGTGTGGGCCTGTTTTAAACTTTTTCCATACATAGGATGCATTTTAATGTAATCTTCTTTTAGTGGGTTGTTCCAACTCCACAAAACTTCCTTATTTGCTAAATATGATTCCATAATACCTAAGTATCCTGTGGTAAAGACTGCATCGGCTTGTTTCATTAACCTGGGCACATCTTTTCTGTCGCCTGCAGCAATAATCAACTTCCATCCGTGACGGCGGCATAATTTAACACAATAATCGTAACCCATGTGTGGATCCTTCCGACCAAGGAATAATACTGTTTTACGCTGCGCCATATGTAATAAAATCTGGTTTAGTGCCGTACCATTTGGTTAAATAACTACCAACGCAGATATTGCCCCTGGACAATTTTTCGGCGATTTTATGCTGGAGCTTGTTTCTCCAGGGAACAGGATATATTCCTTCCCAACCGTGAAAGGTCATATAAACTTTTTTGTGCCAGAAGGGGAGTCTAAAGGGCAAAAACCAGAAGAAGACGTCATGAATGTGAATAATGTCTGCATCTTTTATCAAGTTTAAATGCTGCAGCCACCATTTCCAAATGGCCCATTTGTCAGATCCCCAAATTCTGTAAATCTCTACTCCCCTCTTCGCTTCAAAATCCGGGAGTTGGGGGTCGTGTTTTTCACAAACAATCGTAATTCTATGTCCTCTTAGACTTAGACTTTGACTGATTTTCTGTACGTGCTTTTCTACACCACCCACATGCGGCCAATATAGTCTACACATCATCAAAATTTTCATATCTTTTCAGCAATCATGTATATATTTGACTCTCCGAATATTTTTATTGTCGCATCATCAATTAATGTCACAAGATCCGAGAGTGGGCCTTTTAGAAACTTAACAATCCTGTTTAAACTTGGAAAAACGTAAAGAGAATTTCTTAATATCCCCTCTGTTTTGTAGATTTTTAGTACTTTAAGGTTATTTCTCTTTATTAAATCTCTCAGTGAATTGACAGAATATCTTCTTAGGTGTCCCACTTTAATATCAAAATGTTCGGTTAGTTGAATCTTAAATAATGGGGCGTTAGTACTGGGAACTGAAACAATAATTTTTCCTTTGTTATTCAGTAGCCTGACTAATTTACGCACTGTAAAATAATCGTTTTTCAAATGTTCTAGCACCTCAGAACAAATAATTAAATCAAATTTTCCTAAAATACTGTTTACCATTTTAAATTTTGTGTTGGCGCTAACTCCAATAGCTTTAGCACTTTTTTTACAGATCGAAATGGCTTTTGGAGAAATATCAACACCTATCACACTATGTCCCATATTTGCTAAAAAGAAGTCTATTGTTCCAACTCCACAACCATAATCAAGGATGTTTAAGGTTTTACTTTTGACTATTGGGTTAAGGATTTTAATTATTTTTCTATACGTAAAATTGTTTTCAGAAATTATTCTCTTTTGTATGGTTAAAGAAGCATGAAATTTGTTGTATTTTTTATCTAGTTTATCGCTGTTATTATTCATGCTCGAATTTTACCATTTTAAACATTGACACCTAGCCATTAGTGGATTTACACTGTAAGAAGTGTTTTGGAGAAGGTTTGTTTGGTTTTTATCTTTCTTTCTCCTTGAATTAGGTGGAGTTGTATTTTTGCCTCTGGGTGTGGTTGCGGCTGAGCCATTAAATGGATTCGGTGTAGTAACAAATCTACCGTATAACATAGCTGGACATGTTTCTTTTACTAAGGATAATAGGATTTTCGCAATTGTTGGCTCTGCTTCGACGTACAATAGCCATGACGACATTGTCTATTCTGATTCCTCTTCTGGGGGCGTTCTAGGTTCTTGGGGATATTTTACAGTTAAATATCCAAAACCAATGATTTGGCCCGCAATAGCTAAATATGGCAATAGAGTATATGTCTTGGGTGGTTTTGAAGAGTATTCAGCCTCATCCCATTTTAGTGATAATTACGTAATTTTAACAGATATTTCTTCAGGAGACCTAACAACATGGACGGGGGTGAATTCACTTCCTGTTAGGTTGTCGCAGGGGGCGGCTGTGGCGGCGAATGGGTATGTGTATTTTTCAGGAGGGTTTACGGATACGGAGAGTGTGGGAAGTGCTAGCAGCAAGGTCTATTATGCTCAAATATTGGGAGATGGAACGCTTGGAGCGTGGGGAGAAACAACTCCGATTCCTAGTGGTCCAACTTGGGGTCATGGGTTGGTGGAATACAACGGAGCTGTGTATATTATAGGCGGGCTTGACAGCGGAGGTGACAGCAAGAAAGTATACAAAGCAGTTATAAACTCAGATGGAACATTAGGAAGCTGGGTGGCTCAGACTAGCCTGACTGTGCCCTCTAGAAGAGGAAATGTGGTCCGGGTGGGAGATTATATTTTGGTAATTGGCGGATATGAGAATGGAACGTTTCATAAAGAAAATTATTATACCCAGATAAATTCATCAGGAAACATTACGTCCTGGACAAAAAGTGGTTTTGATTATCCGTATGGATATTGTTGTGGAG
>JBBUDC010000029.1:0-7229 GCA_038057495.1 Patescibacteria group bacterium | reverse complement strand
ATTACGTCCTGGACAAAAAGTGGTTTTGATTATCCGTATGGATATTGTTGTGGAGCAGTAGTCGAAGCGGGAGGATATTTGTATGTAATAGGAGGTTATTTGTCACCCGACGGATATACTAATAAAGTTTATAAGAGCCAGTTGAATATTGTATTGCCCACCCCAACTCCGACTGTCCCTGTAGTTTTGATCCCGGGTATGGGGGCTTCCTGGAATTATGAGGCCATGGTGCATAGCCGGACAGATGTCCCGGATTCAGAATGGAAAATTGCCCCATTTGTGACTTTGTATAATGGATTGATCAATGCTCTGGGGAGCAAGGCGGCAGTGTATCCGTATGATTGGAGAAGAAACATTACCGATACGGCAGCTAATTTGGCAAGTTTTATAGATTCCAAAACGGCAGGAAAGGTCGATTTAGTGGGCCATAGTATGGGGGGTCTGGTTGCCAGGGCATATGCTCAAAGTCATCCTGACCGGATAGATGATTTGGTCACTGTCGGCAGTCCGTATGAGGGCTCGGTAAATGTTTACCGGATATGGGAAGGGGGCGATTTTTCGGATATGCCATATTGGATGAGCTTATCAAGTAAATTACTGCTGAGAGTTAACCGGGGGTCTTATGCCAATGAAGTGGCCGAAGTGCAGACCTTGTTTCCAAGTTTAAGAAACATCTGGCCCACTTTTGATTTTACTAATAGGCCCAGATCGTGGAGTAACAACTTTTTGCCACTGACCTATTCCGACAAACTTGTGACTATTCAGGGATCAGGTTTTGATACTTTGAAATATTTGAAAGTTGTAAGCAGGACGGCAGCCGAGGCCGCCCTGAACAAATGGGTAGACGGCAAGCCTGTAGAGAATCAGTTTGCAGATGGAGATAATACAGTCTTAAAAAATGGAGCTGATGTAGTGGTTGGCGGGGCTAACCATGGACAACTAATAGGTGAGACGGCAGGGCAACAGGCAATTATTGATAGTTTGGGAGTGGTCGCTACTCCTCAAGTGTCCAGTCAAAGTAATTTGGAAAACGCGGTTTTAGTGGCGGCGGCATCCCCGGTGAACATTTCTGTGACAGATTCTGGCGGCAATTCATATACGTCCCAGGACGGGTTAGTAGTGATAAATAATCCCGGGAATGGAACCTTTACCGTTGATGTGGATGCTGCAGGCAGTGGCGGGAACTATGATGTGTATTTTGGAAAAGTTAGCGGCAATGATGAGGCGTGGGAGACTGTGAGCGGAAATGTGGGAAGCGGAGAAAGTGATCAATATCAATTCAACGTCAATTTGGCGTCTGATAATTTAGGGTCCGATCCGATAAATACGGCCACAGGAAGACTGAACTCGGCAATTACGGACGTAAAATCGAGTAGTTTGGGAAAAATTTCCAAAAACCTTTTGTTACAAGAGTTGGCAAGAATTAAAAGCTATGTAGCAGATATAGACCGGCCTGTCATAAATAGCGTTGCTGCTTTTGATTCCAGAATGCTTAGACTGGTTAAAACTGTAGAATCGTTAGTAAAAAGACTTGACTCTGTACTGTGGTCAGGTTTGACAACGGAACAAAAGACCCAACTGAAAGAATATTTAAGACTTGTTGTGGCTGATGTAGAACAGGCAAGGGAGGATAAATTTGAAAACTAAAATTTGCGTGTTTGCTATTTTAGTGATTGGTTTGGTCATGGCTTCTCCGGTACTTGCTCGTCCCCAAACAACTTTTACTTACGGCCCGGGTATGGTGTATATGTATTGGGAGAGTTTTCCTAATACGGGATTTAGCTTGGCTTTGAATGATTACGAGTTTAGCAGGGCTGATTCATTGGTGGATACTTACAATAATTTTTATACTTTCAGAAACGTGTCTCCAGGGAAACACTATGTGCATATGAAATATGGGAAGGGTTATTGGTGGTCCGAGACCGAACATTGGGAAATAAATGTCCCTGATGTTTTGGGAACTGCTACACGGAGATATTGTTTCTGGTTTTTCTGCTGGTGAAGTTTTGTGGACGGTGCAAGGCTCGAACTTGCGACCGCTCGGATGTAAACCGAGAGCTCTACCAACTGAGCTAACCGTCCGCTTTTCTCCTAGACAAATTTTACCACGGAACTCATAATGGAGTTATGAGCCTGAGAAGAGGGAATGTGGTTTTGGATGCAATTCAACCTGTGGTTTTGGCATTTGCGGTGTTTATGATGATTTACCTCTTTTTGTTCCAACCCCACAAAGTGGATGGAAATTCAATGTATCCTACCTTTCATAACAAGGAATATATTTTGACTGATAAGTTTTCGTACCGAAACCATGACCCTTCAAGGGGTGACGTGGTTGTATTTCATGCTCCCCCCCCTGCCAATAGCGACTACATTAAGAGAGTTATTGGAATCCCGGGAGAAACAATAATGATTAGAGATGGATATGTGTATGTTAATAATCTCCAGCTTCCCGAGCTTTATCTGCCAAATACTTATACTACTCAAGAAAAGTCCTTCTTAAGGAACGGGGTACCATATCAAATCCCGAGCGGGTACTATATGGTATTTGGAGATAATCGCGGGTACAGCTCGGACTCACGGGAGTTTGGCCCAATCTCAAAGAAAGCGATTGTAGGAAAAGCGTGGTTTAGATATTGGCCTGTGGGCCGGATGGGACTGGTCCCGCACGAGAGATATTCTGGTTTTTAGCTTTTGATAATACCGGCGATTTTTTGCAAACGTTCTTCTGTTTCTTCTAGGGTACCTTTGAGAATAATCGTCAATCTGGTTTCAGCGCGGGAGCGGGAAAGTCGAACTATGTTTACTGGTTTGCCACCTAGAGCGTCTTCTAAACTCTGGCGCATATTATCGATATCTTCACTCACTTCGTGGGGAGCTTTGGCTTTACTACTGGGTTTGTTGCCTGTTTGAGCGCGCATTTTACGAGCCAGTTCTTCTGCTCTTCTAACTGAACCTGATTCACGCAAAATAATCTTGTAGGCCTCTATAATCAGGCGAGTGTCATCGATGGCTGCCAAGGCCCTCGCGTGACCTTCAGAAATAAGACCGGTAAGTAATCCGTCTTTAAGTGCATCTGGAAGAGTAAGCAGGCGCAGAGAATTGCTGACATAGGCCGGACTTTTGCCAATTCTTTGGGAAATTTCAGAGTTGGAAAGATTGAATTCATGAATTAATCTTTCGAAAGCTTTGGCACGGTCTATGGCATTGAGATCGGATCTTTGGACGTTTTCTACTATAGCCATTTCCAACATGCCTTGGGGAGTAGTTTCTTTGATGACAACTGGAACGGTTTTCATACCTGCCAGTTTGCTAGCTCTCCAGCGGCGTTCACCAGCAATTATTTGATAGCCAGCTGGGGTTTTGGCCACTACCAACGGTTCAAGTACTCCATGCTCCCGAACTGAATCAACTAAATCTACTAAGGATTCGGGGGTAATTATGCCCCGGGGTTGGAGGGGGTTTGGTTGTAGGGAATCAATGTCTAAATCAATAATTTGTTGGTTCATGGTTCGACTACGCTCACCACAAGTTTACCTAAACGTGTGGAAAATTTAACGATCCCTTGCTTGAGGGCGGTAAGTGTAAAATCACGCCCAGTACCTACGCCTGAAGCTCCGTGAAACTTGGAACCTTTTTGCCGAACAATGATGTTGCCTGCAGAAACTTTTTGCCCACCAAATATTTTTACACCTAAATGTTTGCCGCGGCGATTGCCTTTTTGTCTAGTACTTCCCCCAGCCTTTGTGTGCGCCATATGGGGAATTTAACTCTTTTTTTCACGCAAGTCAATCTTTTCGATAAGGACTTTGTGAAAAACCGGACGGAAGCCGGTGGTTTTTGTATAACGGCTCTTAGCTTTATATTTAACGGTCCGGATTTTGGCACCTTTTTGGATGCCCAGGTCTTTAATTTTGATCGCCGCCTGTTTAAAGGCAAGTTTATCGCCTTCCCAAACAGCCAATACTTCGTCCACTTGAGGACGATCCAAAAGGACTTCTTGGCCTTCTTCTACCCAGACTTGAGAGTTTCCAGATTTAATTAAGGCTTTCATAGCTTTCGGTATTATACCAAAGCTACTAGCTTATTTGAAGGGAGGTGTTTGTGGCCCCGTGGCGGCTTAAAGAAGTAATGATTCCCAAGATAATTGACTGGGAAAGCAAGGAAGAACCACCATATGATACAAACGGTAAAGTTATGCCTGTGATAGGCGCAATTCCCATGTTCATACCGATATTTACAAAAATTTGAAAGGCTAACATGTTTAGGGAAGCCAGACAAAAGAGCGTTCCTATGGGCTGAGCTGAGGCTTGAGAGTGACTATAGACTCTCCAGAGAAAAATAATCAACAGAACTAAAACTGTCCCTGCCCCTACAAAACCCAATTCTTCACTAAGAGACGCAAAGATAAAATCGGTGTGACGTTCGGGGAGAAAACGAAGTTGAGATTGAGTTCCGTGACCTAATCCCCTGCCCCAAAACTGCCCAGATCCAACGGTAATTACTGATTGAATTACCTGATAACCCCGCCCTAAAGGGTCATTGTAAGGGTTTAAGAAAGTACTTAGCCTGTCTTTTTGATAGCTTTTGAGAAAAAACCATGATGTGGGAAGAAGTAATCCACAGATTAAGGCCAGAAATATAATTTTTTTAATCGAAAATTGGGAAAGGAAAATGGTTAGCCAGCCTACTCCTAAAACAAGGAAGGAACCCAGATCTGGCTGAAAGAAAATTATCACCCCGGGAATGATAAATGCCAAGAGGAGAAGAATAATTTTTTTTGAGTTAGGAATATTCAATACTGAAATAGCGGAAAAAATGATGAGAAGAATTGGTTTTATCAGTTCAGATGGCTGAATAGAAATTTGACTAATTTGCAACCACCTGGTGGCTCCCCGGCTTTGATTACCAAAAATGGCGGGGGTGAGTAAAAATAGCAGACAAGCTATAAAAAGGACTGTTGAAAGGGAGACTAGCACCCGGTAGTCTAGTCGGGAAAAGATCCAAAAGGCAATCATTCCTGCAAGTAAAAAGCCTATTTGAAAAGGAACAAGTGAGGGGGCAATGCTGCGCAAGATAGTGATGCTAATTGTAAGAAGAAGAAGCGGGGGAAGAATTAGCCACCAATCAAAGTAGTTCGATTTGAAGCTCATGTCCCTCCTTTATCTGCCTTGCTAGTGTCTGTGTTTTAAGTTGGTCCAGAAGTTTGGCGGGGAGTGTCTGGGGCAAAATAATATTAATTTGCTGATCGAGCCGGGCATTTTTGGCTTTGCGCAGATCCTGGACTTGACGGGCAATATCGCGCATCTGCCCCTCGGCAATCAGTTCAGAGTCTAAGTTTAAGTCTAAGGAGACAGATAGTTCTTCGCCCTTCATCCACTTAATTTCTTTAATATTTAGCTCGTCTTTAATTAGTTGGGTCAAATCGTCACTTAGACTTAGACTTGTAACTGTTGCCTGACGTAGAGGTTGGCGGACTTTCATGCTAGAAGTTTTGCGCTGGGATAGCCCCATTTCTACTATTCTGCGTACAAGTTTCATATCCGTAATTAATTGGATATCAGTTTTACTCAATTTAGAGGGTTTTGGCCAGTCTGACAGATGAACTGACTCTTGTCCAGTTAGGTTTTTGTAAATGCTGTCTGAGATATATGGATTGAAAGGAGCTAGTAATTGGACGAATGTGACAAGAAGAGTATGCAAAGTTGGTAGACAATCGGAACGTCCACGACTACGGCGGACGTACCAGAGGGAAATATCGCTTAATAAATCTTCTAACGCATGGCTGGAGGTGTAGGGATCATATTTGTCTAACGAATTTGAGACTTGGGAAATTGTTTGGTTCAGACGGGCAAGGATCCAGCGGTCAAGCATTGAGAGCTTGGAGTCAGAAGCAGAGTGCTCTAAGTTGGAGTAAGTGACGAAGAAATTGTAAACATTCCAAAGAATGAGATGGAAGCGGCGCCGGGTTTCGTCGGTGGTTTTGTATCCGATGAGCAAATTGTCGTAGGGCTGGTGGGTAACGAATGTCCAACGCATGACGTCGGCTCCGATTTTATCCGCTCCTTCATTGAATTCGATCATATTGCCTGCAGATTTGTGCATAATCTGACCTTTTTCATCGAAGAGCGAGGCATAACCTAAGACAGCCTTAAAGGGGTTTGTTTTGGCCAGAACGGTACTCATGGCAATCATGGCGTAAAACCAATTTTTAAACTGTCCTGGGAAAGACTCGGTGATAAAATCGGCCGGAAACCATTCTGGCGGCATAGTAGAAAAAGGCACAATGCCAGCATCGAGCCAGGGATTGCCTACGTCCAAAATCCGCGATATAGGTTGACCGCAAGTAGAACAGCTTATTTTCACTTCGTCTACCCACGGCCGGTGTGGAGAATTGCCGGCAAATTTATCCCAGCCGGAAGTAGCCCGGGATTTGAGCTCGTCTTTGCTACCCATGACTTCAAAGTGGCTGCATTTAGTGCACTCATAAATTGGCAGGGCTAAACCCCAGTAACGATTTTTCTTGGAAATAAGCCAATCATGCATGTTTTTGAGCCAGTCCAATTCTCTATCTAACCCGAATGTGGGAAGCCATTTAATTTTTTTTGCAACTGCCATCATTTGTTTTCTCAAAGATTTGCCTGTATCGTCTGGTTTATCCATGGCGATATACCATTCATCTGCGACTTTCCACACTAATTCGGCTTTACATCTCCAACAAGCAGGATAACGGTGGGTGATACTTTCAGTCTTAAACGCCCAGTTGTTGGTTTTTAGATAATCTAGAATGATTTCTGGATGTTTTTTGGCATTTTGACCGGATAATTCTCCTAGGCCGGGTAGGTAATCGGCGTTGTCGCCGATGACCGGGATCATGGGCAATCCCAATTCTTTACCCAGCTTGAAATCCTCTTCTCCGGCAGAAACGGCGGTGTGAACTAAGCCAGTCCCCTCTTGGTCGGATATGGGCATGATTAACGGGTCGGTAGCGATCACCGTGTGGAAAAGTTTATGGGAGACAACCTTTTGGACTGCGTCCAAATGATCATAAGGCCCAGAGTATTTCAGCCCAACAAGATCTTTTCCTGAAACTGTTTTTGTAGCCCCGTCTTTGGGTCCGAGAGTCCAGAGACCATCAACCAAAGAATATTTCTTTTTGGGATCAACTGCGACAGCGATGTTGGCAGGAATAGTCCAGGGGGTGGTAGTCCAAACTAGAAGTGACTCTCCAG
>JBBUDC010000028.1:0-1580 GCA_038057495.1 Patescibacteria group bacterium | reverse complement strand
CCAAATGCCACGACGGCCAGAAAAAGAATTCCTAAAATAATACTTACCCATCCCGGTTCATAATGGCTCATTTTATACATTCCCTCCCCCACTAGCGTTAGTCCAAACAAAGTTGGTAGTGCCAACATTACGTAAAACACTTGCGCAGAATCTTGCATTATTTTTTCAGCACATATCTGGCAGATTTTGTGCTCCCTCGTTTAATAATAACTTCTTTTTCCATCAAGTCCTTTAATTCCCGAAGTATCGTATCTTCCGAAACCATAGACAATACCCCCTTGGCTTCCTTCATGCTCATTTCACCATTGCTGTTTAGATATTCCATCAGTTTCATTTGCCGCTCAGACAAGGCAATCTGTTTGCCCATTCTTTGTTTTATTTTAATATCTACAGAAAGCTCTCTGACTTTTTCTTTGATCCGCGTCAACTCAATAGACAGGGCTTGGCAAAACACTTCCAAAAATGGTGTGATATCCCGGTCTTCCAGTTTTGGTGCTTGATTAGAAACCGTCATCAAACTCCCAAAATATTCTTCCGCATGTTTATCAAAATATTCCTCCAATGCAAAAAATCTTCTGATATCATACCCCTCGGCAAAAAGTATTAAGGTGGCAAAAGCTCTGGCTGTCCGGCCGTTGCCCTCTACAAACGGATGAATTGCCGCCAGTACATAATGGGTTACCGCGGCCCGCAGTACTGGATGCTCCCGTTTACCATAATCACTATTCAACCATCTCAAAAATTCATCTACCAAGAATGGCACTTCTAAAGCCTGTGGCGGTCTAAACCCTATCTCCCCAGTCAGTGAGTTGCGTAGCACCACCTGACTGGTTCTAAATCTGCCTGCTTGTCCTTCAGACACCAGCTTACTTACCACCAACTCATGCATTTTTAATAGCAGATCCCCTGTGTAATTTGGTACTTCTTTTACACTCTCAATAAAATCCAGCACCTTCCGGTAGTTGATTACTTCCTGCACATCCCGCTCTCTTGCTACCACCCCCGCCTCGCTCGCCTGATGGGGAGTATCTACGTCTCCCTCTACGATGATCTTAGCCTCTCCCATGGTCAAATCATTGCCCTCCAGAGCGGTTCCATAATGCACAGCCCGTAGTTTGGCTTCATCTTGGAATTTAGCCTCCCACGCCGGCACTAGGGGTGCATTTTCTATCACTTCCCGGGCCGCTTCCACCAAACCAATATTCTTCAAAATTGAGGTCGTAATGGCATATTTGGGAATATACATACTTGTTGTCATTCAGTTGGCATACATTAGTCATTCGTCGTCATACAATTGTATGCCCATCGCATGCCTACGTATGACCACTGCATGACGCATCGCATTGCGATGCGTTTATATTACGGAAATTATGCGGGAAATACAAGTTTTTCTGCCACATCGTCCGCATTGTACCAATAGCCGTTCTCGGTAAACAGTTTATCTGCCGTCTCCTTAACCAGAAAGGTTCCTGCCGCAGCTGCCAGCAGGGGTGGATTTTTAGCCGCCAGTCCTGCAATTACTCCGGCCAAAACATCCCCCGTCCCCCTATGCTATGATTTCAGGTGCGATTTTCACCGCG
>JBBUDC010000027.1:0-6806 GCA_038057495.1 Patescibacteria group bacterium | reverse complement strand
TTTACGCAATCGGGCGATGTTGGAAGTGCTTCTAGCAACCGGAATGCGTATTTCGGAGTTGGTTAGCTTAAACAAGTCTCAACTGGATGGGACCGGCAGACTTTTCATACGTGGAAAAGGAAAAAAGGAGCGGTTTGCTTATTTAACTGACCGGGCTACCCGGCAACTGGAATTGTATTTGAGTAAGAGAAAAGATACTGCTACTGCCATGTTTGCCCCGCTACGTGGGGTAAATGCCGGTAAATCAACCAGGCGGATATCCACAAATTATTTGCAAGAAAAAATTAAACAATACCGGGAAAAATTGCGCATAAACGTACCTACGTCAGCCCACAGCTTAAGACACGGCTTTGCAACTTATTTGGCTGAAAACGGGGCGAATCCGGCGGCAATTCAGGTTCTTTTAGGTCATGAATCATTAGATACAACTACGCGCTACGTTCACGCCTCTGATAAATTTGCAGAAGAGACTCACCATAAGCATCATCCCCTCCCCTAATCCCCTATCTGTGTAAATTTATTTGTGAAATTATTTTTTTCGCACGAATGTTGTAAATAATTCCGATACTTCGACTAAAAAAAATTTGACATAGTTTATATTATTCTGCACACTTTTGTTAGTAATGAAAACTTTACGCAAAATTTTGGTTTTATATAACAAACCAGAAAACATAAATGACGAATCTGATTTGGATACTCAGAACTCGGCGTTTGAAGTGGCTAAACAACTGACTGGTGAAGGGTTTAGGTGCGAAGTAATGGGAATTGGACTTGGTGAAATAGATAAAGTTAAGAAACTTAACGCTGATTTGATATTTAATATGGTGGAGTGGACAGGAAACAATATAAAGCAAGGAACACAAGTAATTAAAATTCTGGAACAAAAAAAACTACCCTTTACCGGATCGGGAGCAAGAGGATTTTTGTTGTCGAGTGACAAGGTGTGGATGAAAGAAGAAATGATCAAAAACAACATTCCTATTCCCGGACAAAAATTTCCCATGATTGTTAAACCTGCGTATGAGCATTGCGGAATTGGGATTACTCAAACAAGCATCGTCAAAAATGAAAATGAATTAAGAATTAAGAGTGAAGAATTAAGAAAGAAATATAACCAACCGGTGATTGCAGAAGAGTTTATTGAGGGTAGAGAGCTACATGTAACAGTTTTGGAGAAAAACGGCCGGCCTTGGGTATTACCGCCGGCGGAGGTGATCTTTCATAAACCCGGGACAGTTTTGTCTTACGAGATGAAATGGAATAAAAAATCACCAGAATATACTCAAGCCCATATGGAACCGGCCAAACTAGATAAGAGTTTAGAGTTAATAGTTGAGAGAATTGCCAAAAAAGCGTATGTAAAACTTGGGGGAAGAGACTATCCCCGGCTGGACATGCGAGTAAGAGGAGACGAAGTATATGTGTTGGAAATAAATAACAATCCCGGAGTGGATTTTAATACAGATGCGGGGATGGGAGTATCTGCCCGATTAGCGGGATTTAAGACATACGGCGAGCTGTTAAAACATATTGTAGAAAACGCTTATTTACGGTTTGCCAGCCAGCATGACGCCCATTTCCTTTGATTACCCGGTATCGGTAGCTATTCTGTATTACGGAGGGACAGCTTCTGATTTGCAAGACACGCTGGAGGCGGTAAAAGGATTACAAGAGGCTTTGGAGGAACGGGGGCATATGGTAAGAACTGTGCAAGTAACAGAAAAAAATTGGCGCAAGGCTGTAAAAATCCCGGGCCAGGTAGTATTTAATTTAGTAGAAGATGAAACGTGGGAGCTGTATATCAAGGTTGGAGTTAGACTTGAAGAGATGGGTCGGGCACAAATGGGACACGACTTGAATTGTTTCCGCTATATTACTAAAAAAGCCTGGATTAAAAGAAAAATGAAAAGGCAAAACATTTCCACTCCAGCTTTCCGTATTTTTAATAAACGCAGTAAAATCTCTCAAGTTAGGGGTTTGGAATATCCCCTGATTGTAAAACCATCCGGACAACATGCAGGCATAGGAATTTCGCAGGATTCGGTAGTTATTGATCAAGATGAGTTAGTAGCCCGGGTAAAGTACTTATTTAAACATTTCCCGGGAGAGGTAATTGCAGAAGAATTTATTGACGGACGGGAGATTCATGTAACAGTAATTGGCAACGGTAAAAAAGCGGTGACTCTCCCCTACTGTGAGATTTCCTTTGGCGGAGAGTTTAAAGACAATTGGGATGTATATACCTATGAAGCAAAATGGGAAGAAAAATCGTGGGAATTTTGGAGTGCCAAGGCTCACGCTCCGGCTAAACTGAAAAGAAAAGTAGACGAAAGAATTGAGAAATTGGTATTGAAAGCTTACAGAGCATTTGCCTGCCGGGACATAGCCCGGCTAGATATCAGATTAGACAGTAAAGACCGGCCGTACATCGTAGATATTAATATGAATCCCAGCTTAAATTATTATGATGACCAAGATGCCACAATCAAGTCAGTGGAAGCCATGGGCTGGAGTTACAGCGAGTTTATTGAAACATTAGTGGCGATTACTTACAAAAGGGTGTATGGCCGTTTGCCCGACCGGGTAAGGGAAAGACACTTCTTACTAGCAGCCCCCATATGATACTGGCTGACGGATCAGTAAGTGACCAGTTTGGTCAGGAGTTAACGGTTGATTTGTATGATTGTGATCTGGGAAAAATTTCCGACGGAGCTCATATTAAAAATTATGTCATTAAATTGTGTGACGAAGTCATTGACATGAAGAGATATGGGGAACCCATGGTGGAGCATTTTGGACACGAAAATCCCATTACTTCAGGGTACTCTTTGGTGCAACTGATTGAAACAAGCTGTGTGTCCGGGCACTTTTCAGAGTTTAAAAGATCGGCTTACATCAATGTCTTTTCTTGTAAATGGTTTGATGAGAAGAAGGCGGCAGAATTTACAAAGCGCTGGTTTGGAGCTCTCAAGGCAAAAACAGCTTTGCAGTCGAGATTTTAAATTTGGGTAAGTATTTAGGGTCACGGGCCAGAACCAACATTAACCGGTTGTTCCAGCTTTTGACCAGCTTGAATGTTTTGACCCGGCCGATTTTGGTTTTGCGTCTTTTGAATTCAAAATCGTACCATCTGTCTAGAAAATCTTTCCAATCGTATGATTTTTTGCTGCCCGATGCGGAATCAAAAACTGTCAGACGGCGTTCGCTGGCAGAATATTTGGCAACGGCGGTGTAATGACCCGATTCTTCGTGAGGACTGAAATCAGCCTTGAGGTCGTAGAGATAGTCCACAATAACAGCTCTGGGTTTAGAAGTTTGATGTTTGAGAGCATTTTGCAAATGAGTCAGAGTGGTCCATTCCACAGCCAGCACGGAAACCCCAAGTTTGTTGGCAGCGTTAATAAGCCGAGCTGGAGTAGTTCCATTGCGGCTCGTGTGACATAACCTAATTAATCCCCCTAGCGATTTTTTGATGCCTAAAATCTCTAAAGCAGTCTTGAGTGAGGCTGGTCCGCAGGTATTGTCGTCTGGCTGGAGGTAGGTTTTAGCTTTGCTTCTGCCCATAGTAAGGCTATTTTACTCGCAAAAGGGATTCTTGGGAAGCCCCAGCCGAATTAAATCCGAAGTGGTATAATTTAGTAATGCAGAGTTTGATTTGGGTTCCTGAAGAAGAGTTTATAGATCAAAAAAAGTGGATTGAGAAGGAAGTTGGAGATGTAGGAATGAAATCTATAGAAGATTTATGTAAACAAGCATCTAAAGTCCGGGAAAATTCTTATTCACCTTACTCAAAGTATAAGGTGGGAGTAACAGTTTTGTGTGAATCCGGAAAGAAATATTCAGGATGCAATGCTGAAGTGGCTAGTTATAGCGAATCGGATCATGCTGAAGAAGCAACTATTACTAAAGCTGTAACCGAAGGAGAAACCATTAAAAGCAGAAAGTTTTTAAAAGTAGTGGCTGTATCCCACACCAGCGATTCGGCTCCATGTGGACGATGCAGACAGATAATATTGGAGCATTGCGATAATTGTTTGGTGATAACTGCTGATGAAAACGGAAAGATAAGAAGAATAACTTCGGTTAAAGCGTTACTTCCCTATTCATTTGGTCCGGGAGATTTGGGGATTGATTAACGCGTTTCGTCCCCCACATCTTCCCTCTCGCCTTTTCGTACTATTCGTACACGGCTCGAGGAGCGATTGTTGGGGGATTCCACGCGTTTTCAACGCGTTTCATAGAAGAGAGTGATTGAGGTGGTGATGTCTGTGGAACCGGGTTGGATTTGAGTGTCTCCTCCCCCTCCGCCTCCGGCAACAGGGAGTGCTGATTTGAGATATGGTTGATAAGAAGATCCTTCTTGAACATTCACGATTTTGCCCAGACTAATTCCGGCGGCTTTGGCTAAATTTTCGGCTTTGGTTTTGGCATCTTTGACTGCCAATTCGCGGGCATTTTGTTGTAAGTCTCTTAAGCGCTTGTCATCAACGGTAAGATTTAGTCCATCGACCCGGTTGACACCAGCGGCGGTGGCCGCATCGATGACAGAGTTAATTTGATTAAGATCGCGAACAATAACGGTAATAGTTACAGAAACTTCATAGCCGATAATTTTGTTGGCATCGGCAGAATAATTTCTCTGGGGGTAGATGGAATATCCGTAGGTTTTGATATCTTTATCAGCAATGCCGAGCTTTTTAATGGAGGCGGTGATGGTGTTGATAACGGAGTTTGCTGAAGTTTGGGCCGATTTGACTGATGATCCGGTACTGGTAATGCCAAAACTGATCTCTCCAATATCAGGAACAACGGTGACTTTACCCTCCCCGGTTACTGTAAAGAAGTCCTGTTTTTGGGAAACAACGGAAGAAATAGGAATACTGGGGCCAAATTTCAGAAGGAACCAAATAGCTACAAAAATTATAACTGCCTTACTCCACCACGAATTCATACTTTAAGTCTACTTTTTCTCTTCGGGAGCTGTCAAGCCTTCTTTTTCCAGGCAGGTGACGGAGGCGACGGTGTCGCCTTTTTTGGCAAAGCGCATGAGGATCACTCCCTGGGTGGCCCGGCCAAGCTGGGGAATATTTTTGAGAGGCAATTTGATGACTTGGGCTGATCTGGAGGTAAGAATTATTTGATCGATAGTTTCATCAATGGAAATGCAAGAAACAATTTTGCCGGTTTTGGGAGTAATTTCAGCGGCTTTGACTCCTTGACCGCCGCGTTTTTGCAGGGGCCACTCTTTGACACCGGTTCTTTTACCCAGACCATGTTCCATGACAATCAAGACGTCCTCAAATGATTTGCGGCGGCGGTCGGTGGGAGCTGACTTTGAGGAAGGGAAAACTTCCATACCCACCACGTAGTCTCCTGCCTTTAGCTCAATGCCCCTGACACCCATAGTGTCCCGGGCAGTGGCCCGGACATCTTCTTCTTTGAACCTAATAGACTTGCCTTCGTAGGAAACAAGCAGTACATGATCAGAACCAGTGGTGGGCTTGACCCATTTTAAGGAATCGCCTTTGTCTAGTTTGATGGCGATTTTGCCGGATTGACGGATGGACTCGAATTCGGAAATCTTGGTTTTTTTAATAGTTCCTTGATTGGTGACCATGAGTAGGAACTTGGCTCCATCGTCTTTACCCAAGGGGAGAACAGTTTCCAGCATTTCGTCCTGCTCGATATTGATAAGATTGACGACGGCCTGGCCTTTGGCCTGGCGGGAGCCTTCGGGTAAATCATAGGTTTTGATTCTAAAAACCCGGCCTTGGTTGGTAAAGAAGTAAATATTGTCGTGAGTATTGGCGGTCAAAATCTGGGAGACTTCATCCTCTTCTTTGGTGGTCATGCCAGTAACGCCTTTGCCTCCCCGGTGCTGGGCCCGGAAAGCTGAAGGAGACTGACGTTTGATGTAGCCGGTAGAAGTAATGGTAATGACCGTATCTTCGGAAGGAATTAAATCTTCTTCGGAAAAATCTCCAATTCCCTGCTTGTAAACTTTGGTGCGGCGCTCGTCGCCATATTTTTCTTCCAATTCAGACAATTCCTTTTTGATAACCGAGAGAATTTTGGCGGGGTGAGCCAGTAAATCTTCCAGGTCAACAATGAGCTCTTTAATGGTTTTGTATTCATCCTCAATCTTTTTGCGCTCGAGAGCCGCCAGGCGCCTAAGCTGCATATCTAAAATGGCCACGGCTTGGAGCTCGGAGAACTTGAATTTCTCCATCAAATTTTTCTTGGCGACGTCAGAATCTTTTGACTCGCGGATGGTCTTGATGACAGCGTCTAGATGATCTAAAGCAATGACCAAGCCTTCTAAAATATGGGCCCGGGCCCGGGCAATTTTGAGGTCATATTCGGCCCGTTTGGTAATAATGGTCTGGCGGTGGCGGATGTATTCGGCCAGGATTTGCTTAAGTGATAGAGTTTGGGGTGTGCCGTCGACTAAGGCCACAAAATTGGCGGGGAAGGAAGTTTGCAAAGCAGTATGTTTGTAAAGATTGTTGAGAAGTGACTTGGGTTTAGCATCTCTTTTAAGTTCGATGACGACTCTCATGCCGGTGCGGTCTGATTCATCTCTAAGATCGGAAATGCCGTCGATTTTCTTTTGGTGCACCAGGTCGGCGATGCGGGCCACCATTTCGGCTTTGTTGACCTGATAGGGAATTTCGGTGATGACGATTTGGGATTTGCCGGATTTACCCTCTTCAATTTCGGCTTTGCCCCGGACAACAATTTTGCCCCGGCCGGTAGAATAAATTTCGGCGATGGCTTTTTGATCATAAATAGAGCCGTAGGTGGGG
>JBBUDC010000026.1:24719-40095 GCA_038057495.1 Patescibacteria group bacterium | reverse complement strand
GAGCCTACGACGAGATTTCCGAAGTAGACGGCTACTATACCGAATGGAACCAACTGGTAGATTCCTTACTAAATGCCGTTTCCAAAGAATATGAGGAAGATGCTGATTCCGAAACTAGTCCGTCTCTCACCACCGCCCAGGATCATTATTTCCATCTGGCTACTCTAGACTACGCCGGCAACTGGACATCAACGGCTCATCTAGGGCCTTTCTGGATTGACGCTACTCGGCCTTCTGTATCTTGGAACAGTCCTGCAAACGGTAGTTATTTGCGCCAAACAATAACGTTAGATATCAATGCTACAGATGAAGAGTCCGGAGTGTCCGACGTGACTTTCAAAATAAAGCCCACCGCAGGTTCATATAATACCATCGCTACAGATGCAACTTTTCCCTATTCAGCCAGCTTCGACACTACGACAGTAACCGATGGTGCTTACATCCTCCGCGCTTTAGTGAATGATAATGTTGGCAATAATAATTCATCAACTGTGGGAAACATAGACGTTACCATTGACAACACTCCCCCTGTGGTTTCTTGGGATTCTCCTACCGTCAGTCAAACGGTATCTGGTAGCGTCGGGCTATCTGTTTCGGCTGCAGACGCGACCTCTGGCGTAGCCACCACAGAATTTTTCTATCAGCGTCAGGACGGAGTGGACTCGTTCCATCCGGTGACCAGTCCCTGGGATACATCTTCACTGGCTTTAGATAACTACACTCTGCGGGCCGTCGTTACTGATACCGCCGGCAATTCCACCACCGTTGATCAAACAGTCGCGGTAGCCGCTGTAGTTTCGGGTGAGGGTGGTTCCACACCGGCATTCGGGCAAATCACCATTTCCTGGACCACCGACCGGCCCACTTCCGGCCGGATAATTTACGACACTGTTAGTCACTCTGTTTTGGGTACTGCTCCCAACTACGGTTACGCTTTTTCCACTGATACCGTCGACACTTCTCCCAAATCTACTTCCCACACCATTACCATTACAGGATTATCTGATAACACTATCTATTTTTGGCGCACTGTTTCTGCTGGTTCCCCGACTGCTATTGGCCCGGAAAAATATAGTCGCACCTTCAGCATCCCAGGTGCCGGCGGCGGTGGAGGAGGCGGAGGAGCTCCCGCTCCCACTCCAGCTCCAGCTGTAGCTGCGGCAGTTGTGGCCTACACTCCCCCCATTGAATTTGTTCCCGAGGGGGAAGTTTTGGCCGAATTGACAGCTACTCCTACCCCTTCACCCATTGCAGCCGCCCAGCCAGTCAGCGAAGTCAAGGGTAGCAGAACTTTCAACTGGTGGTATGTGGTTATTCCTTTGTCTCTTTTAGGTCTAATTATCTCTGGACTTCTGCTTTGGCGTCGCCCATAATGGAGGCTAATGCCTTCCTTTCTCCGCCATTTTCTTTTTCCCCATGAGTCCAATAACCAGCGGGCCAAGCTCTTACATCCTTCCTCCTGGGGTCTGATCATCGGTCTGTTTACCGTCTTCCAACTAACAATAAACCAACTTACTATCAGCTATCCCCAAATATTGGGTTACGCCTCCCAAATTGCTCCGGAAACAATCATTAAACTCACCAATCTCAAGCGTCAGGAAAACGGTCTTCTCCCATTGCAATCCAATCCCGAACTGTCAGCCGCAGCTGCCCAGAAAGCCGCAGACATGTTTGCCAGAAATTACTGGGCCCATGTCTCACCGGGCGGAACTCAACCTTTGTATTTTATTACCACGGCCGGATACACATATCGCTATGCTGGAGAAAATCTCGCCCGGGATTTTTCCCAAGCCCAAGCAGTGGTTGAGGCTTGGATGGCCTCACCCTCCCACAGAGACAATCTTCTCAACTCTCATTATCAGGATATCGGTATCGCCGTAGTCGATGGCACTCTCGACGGCCGGGAAACCACTCTGGTAGTGCAATTGCTAGGCACTAAATTGTCTGCTGCTCCCTCCCTTACCCAAGGAGCGGTAACTATCGTCAAGCCAGTCCAGGCGGCTTCCGCCCCGTCTACTATGAACTATGAACCATTATCTAAGAACCCAAAGATCTCTCCATTTGATATAACTAAACTAGTTTCCTTAGCGCTAATTGTCATCTTTATTGCGGTTCTTACCATTGACGTTATTAGTGCCTACCGCAGTAAAATTGTCCGCTGGACCAGCAAGAGCCTGGCTCATCTACTATTTTTGCTCGCCCTCTTAATTGCTGCTTTAATTATTTCTAAAGGTCAAATCATATGACATTTGAAAGAGATTTTGCTCATCACCCCATGCATTACTTCACACTTCTTTGTATCATGCTTATTGGGCTGTGGGGCATCTTCTGGTTCAATTATTCCCGGGCGGTTCAATTAGGCATTATTTTAAGTATGGCCTCCTCGTATGTAGTCTGGGGAATTGTCCACCACGCCCATCACAAAGATTTGCATATCAAAGTAGTCTACGAATATATTTTGGTAGCTTTGTTTTCCGTACTTATTTTTGCCTCCCTTATTTTTCGCTCTTGAAACACCGCCTGTTTACCGCCATTGCTCTGCCCGAAGCCGTATCCGATGAAATAGCCGGACTGCAAAAAGACTTAGACCGGCTTAAGCTGCCGGTCATTTGGGACACAAGTTTTCATTTGACTCTTAATTTCTTAGGTCAGGTCACAGATCCAGAGACCGGCACTATAAAAAATCTTATTCAGCAGTCCACCCAACAATTTCGCAGTTTTACCATCAAACCCTTATATCTTGACACTCTTTATAGCCGTCATGACCCCACTGTTTTGTATCTCACCCTATCTAAATCCGAAGAGCTCCTCGAGCTTCAGGATTCGTTAGCATCAGCTCTTTCATCCATTACCCCCCAGCCCCGCAAATTCTTGCCCCACATTACCATTGGTAAATTTAGACGTACCGATCCAGTAACTACCAAGCATTTTATTGACTTAGTTTCTGATTTTGCCACACCGGAATTTTCTGAAATTTTAGTTGACAAAGTAATTCTTTATGAAAGTCTTCCCTCCAAAGCCGGGACCACTTACCGCCAAATCAGCCAATTTATGCTACAATCACTAACTATATGAAAGGTGTCATCTTGGCAGGTGGCCTGGGATCCCGGCTCTATCCTCTGACTTACGTTACCAACAAGCATCTTCTCCCCATCTACGATCAGCCGATGATCTATTATCCCATTCAAACCTTAGTCAGAGCCGGCATTACAGACATCATGATTATCTCCAGCGGCCCTCATTCTGGCCAGTTTATTCAGATTTTAAAAAATGGCATAGAATTTGGTATCAGACACTTAGAATATGGATATCAGGAAAACCCGGTCGGGGGACTGGCAGATGGCCTGAAAATTGCCGAAGCATTTGCCGAAGGTGGACCGATAGCTTTTCTTCTGGGAGACAATACTACTGACGCCAATATAACCCCGGCAGTCAAAGCGTTTAAACGTGGATCAGTGATGTTTCTCAAAAAAGTCTCGGACCCCAGAAGATTTGGAGTGCCAATTTTTGATAAAAAAGATTCCAAGAAAATTATTGGTATTGTGGAAAAACCCAAAAATCCGCCCTCTCAATATGCCTCTGCCGGAGTCTATATTTTTGACAACCGTTGTTTTGAAGTTGCCAAAAAACTTAAGCCATCGAACCGTGGTCAACTGGAAATTACAGATGTGCAAAACTTTTATATTAAAGACGGAAGTATGAAATGGTACGAGCTTGACGGCTTCTGGCGGGACGCCGGAACATTCGACGCCCTTTTAGAAGCCAGCACCTACTGGGCAAAGAAAAAAGGTGTAAAAATATGAAACTTTTAGTGACCGGTGGTGCAGGGTTTATTGGAAGCAACTTCATTCACTATTGGCTTGAAAAATATCCTACGGATCAGATCATCAATGTTGATGCTTTGAAATATGCTGGTAATCTCGAAAATTTAAAAGATGTTGAAAATAACCCTAACTATAGCTTCGTCAAAGCAGATATATCCAAATTTAACGAGCTTGAACCAGTATTTAAAAGCGGAGTCGATGTGGTTGTAAATTTTGCTGCCCAAACACATGTGGATAGATCTTTATATGATCCATATGAATTCATCAACACAAATATTGTTGGTACCAAGAATTTATTGGAGTTGTCTCATAGATATAAAGTTCAAAGATTTCACCAGATTTCCACCGACGAAGTATTTGGAGACTTAGCTCTTAACTCAAAAGATAAATTTTCGGAAAAAACTCTTTTAAAACCCAGCAATGAATATTCAGCCACTAAGGCATCAGCAGAAATGTTAGTTATGGCATACAACTTTACCTACAAACTTCCTACCACAATTTCAAACTGCACTAACAACATCGGACCTTATCAGTATCCTGAAAAACTTATGCCCTTGGCCATAACCAATATTATGGAAGGAAAGAAAGTTCCAATTTATGGTACTGGAAAAAATGTCCGGGATTGGCTTTATGTCAAGGATCATTGCAGCGCGATTGACCTGATACTTAAAAAAGGTAAAACCGGAGAAAGATATATGATCGGATCTGACCATGAAGAAATCTCAAATATTCAGTTGATTAAAAAAGTTTTAAAAATAATGAAAAAGGATGGAGACTGGATGGAATTTGTTACAGATCGTTTGGGTCACGACCGGAAGTACGCTGTCGATTGGAGTAAAATTAAAAAACTAGGTTGGAAACCAAAATACAAACTAGACGATTCTATCCGTTTAACTGTAGAATGGTATATGAACAATGAACCTTGGTGGAAAAAAATTAAATCTGGAGAATTCCGCAAACATTACGAGAAAACTTACGGTAAAAAATAATTATTATGAAACTTGATCCACTAAAATATACAACAACCAAACTTAAGATTCATTCAAATTGGGAAGGGGCAACAATACAGGGAGTTTATTGCAAGAATCTCAAAACAAACGTAGACGGCAGAGGAGATTTGACAGAAATTTGGAGCGAAGGTTGGGCAGATCCAAACATACTTTCCCCCAAACACGTTTATTACAATGTCACCGACCTGGGAGTATCAAAGGGTTGGCATTGGCATGAAGAAACGTATAGTCAATTCGTTTGTCCAGCAGGGAAAATGCAAATTGTTCTTTTGGATCTCAATGAAAAAAGTCCCACTTTCGGCCACGTCAATCAATTTATAGCCAGTTATAAAAATCCCTTATTCATTAAAATCCCCCCCTTCGTTCTAAAAGGTTGGAAAGCGTTAGAAAATAATGCACTTATTATCAATCTTCTTACTTCTGCAGGAAACAAAGATAATGGGAAAGTTCCCTTTAACACGTTTTTATCGGATATATGGCAACCGATTTCTGAGTAATGAAAATTTTGGTTACTGGTGCTTCGGGATTAGTGGGGTCGAGATTCGTAGAACTATACCCAAATTCCAAAGATCTACTTACTCCAGATTTAGATGAGTTTGACCTTATGAACCCTGGTGAGTATCTAATTAAAAACTCCCCAGATGTAGTTTTAAATTTTGCCGCATATACCAACGTTTCTGAAAGCCAGAAACAAAGAGATGATAAGTTTGGACCTTGTTGGCAAATAAACGTCGAAGGAACCAGAAATCTGGTGGCCGCATTGCCCACCAGTACCCACTTGATCCATATATCTACAGATATGGTTTTCCCCGGATCTGCTTCTGATCCCGGTCCCTATTCTCCAGACCATGAACCATCAACTAATAACCATGAACTTACCTGGTATGGCTATACTAAAGCTGAAGCGGAAAGGATAGTTGGGGGTACTATAGTTCGACTTATATATCCAGTTCGGGCTAAGTATCCAGCCAAACTAGACTACTTAAGAAAACCTCTAGACCTGTTTAATCAAGGCAAATTATATCCACTTTTTACGGACCAACATACATCCATGACTTATATTGACGAAGCCTGCTTGTCCTTACAAAAAATCATTAACGAAAATCTTACAGGGATTTTTCATCTGAGTTGTCCGGATACTTTCACTCCTTATGAAATTATTACCTATATGTTGGAAAAGCTCGGCAAAGATATTTCCGGTGTGCAAAAAACATCGATTGACCCTACCCGCTATCCTCAATTCGGTGGCCTCAAGCCCAGTTTCGCATCCAGTCCCTGGCGGCAAATCGTAGACAAACTTATCGAGCAGGGGATCGGAACTGCTTAATTTTTGCATGGTCTCCCGAGAGGAGAACTTCCGGCACTTTCCAGTCATTATAATCTTCCGGCCTGGTGTATTGAGGATATTCAACATTGTCATCATTGTGAGATTCTTCGGCCAGAGACTGTTCGTTTCCCAGGGCCCCCGGTAGCAGACGGACAATAGTGTCGACTACCACCATGGCCGGAATTTCCCCTCCGGACAAGACATAGTCTCCGATGGAAATTACTTCATCAGCAATGTGTTCATGCACCCGGTGATCCACCCCTTCATAATGTCCACATATGACTATCAAATGTTCATTCCCACTTAAAGAAACAGCTTTTTGTTGATTAAACTTTTTTCCCCCAGCATCCAGTAAAATAACTTTTCCTTTCCCCATAGCCTTTACCGCAGCATCAATAATATCTACTCTCATCACCATTCCCGCACCCCCCCCATACGGTCTATCGTCGACTGATTTGTATTTGTCGGTTGCCCAATCTCTCAAGTTTTTAATTTTAATTTACACTAATGATTTATCCTGAGCCCGTCGAAGGATCGAATAATCGAATGGTCCGGCAAACATTTCCGGAAACAGTGTCAAAATATCAATTTTTAGCATGCTATACTTCAATTATATATGAAAGTTGTCGTTATCATGCCGGCTTACAATGAGGCCGAGAACATAGGCCCCATGATCGAAGAGCTTTTTGGAAAAGAATTTCCCCAGATTAAAAGCGTAGAAATGCATCTGCTGGTTGTCGATGACTTTTCCCCAGATGGTACAGGTGACATAGTCAAAAAATATCAGTCCAAATATCCAAATCTTCATCTCCTGCAAAAGCAAAAAGAGGGCTTGGGTTGGGCATATATTAGAGGTATGCAATATGCTGTTAATAAACTCGGCGCAGATGCAGTCATGGAAATGGATGCTGATTTTCAGCACCCCCCCCGGTTTGTCAAAGACATGGTAGCCGCATATTTGAACGGGGCCGACTATGTCATTGGCAGCCGGTATATCAAGGGCGGATCCATACCTAAAGAATGGGCTTTTTCCAGAAAATTTGTCAGCTACTTTGGAAACCTCTTTATCAGACTGGCTCTTCTCAAACCCAAGATTCACGATTTAACTACCGGCTTTAGACTCACCCGGGTCAAGGGAGTGTTAGATCAAATTGATCTGGAACATCTTATGGAACCGACTAGGTTTGCTCACAAGGTTGATTTACTGTATCAAAGTATCAAAAATGCCAAGAAAGTCGTTGAGGTTCCTCTGGAATTTGCCTCCCGGACCAAAGAAACATCCAAGTTCAATCCCAAGGAAATGGTTTCCACATTTAAAGTAGCCATTATTTTAGGAATCAAGGATAAACTGAAAATTATCAAATTCGGCACCGTGGGTTTTGCTGGTTACTTGGTTAACGCTCTGACTCTACTATTATTTACCAGACTAAACTTTCCCAGTTGGGGAGCTTGGGGTCTGTCCACCGAACTGGCCATCATCAATAATTTCGTCTTCAACAATATTTGGACTTTTAAAGACCAAGAAATAAAAGGACTAAGAGGTCTAGTTTCTAAATTCTTACAATTCAATCTTACTTCTACTGGCGGATTATTAATTCAAGTTGGGGTAGGTATGGTCACAGATCGTCTACTTGGTCCGCAATACCGCCAAATAGTTCTCCCCCTTACAGTTGTATTCTTAGTACTGCCATACAACTATCTCATGTATACCCTCGTCATTTGGAGAAAAAAGGCCCCCAGTCAGAAATAGCCACGGTGTTGTGAGCCAGGAAGTTTAAACTGTAAAAATACATAGGAATTAACAAAAACAGCAGTGCCCATTTAACTTCTTTCTTTTCCAAAACATCAGATAGCCCCAAGAGGATAACCGGAACAAGGGGTAAACTATATCTGGCCATGTCCCGGTGAGATACAAACAAGATAGTGGTGTAAAAAACAGCTCCCCACCATCCCCACACTTTATTTTTCTTAAATGCTTTAAATACCCCTATCCCCCCGATTAAATAAATCCATAGTACGTCTTCTAACCACCAGTTACCTACCCACGGCTGATCGCTGTCAAACACCTTAAACGGTAGGACCTGTAGATGAATATTGTCCCCAGAATGAAAGTAAGCCCAGAAATCCCCAGTGCGCAAATAATAAATACCAAATACTCCAATTAACGCAAGTGGGATAAGCAAAATAGGCCAAATTTTCCGGTCAAACTTAGAGGCCAGTAGAAAAGCTGGAAACAGTAATATTCCCGGACTTTTGGTTAATGTTGCTAGGGCTCCAATTAACCCGGCAAGCCAATACCTTTTCTTCCCGAAAAAATACAACGCCAAAACAACCCACAAAACAAACAATGTTTCCGGACTACCCACAGATCTGACCACCCACATTCTCGGCCAGGCAAACAACCAAACAAGAGCCACTAACAGTGGATTTCCCCACTTAAACTCTTTAAACACCTGATAAATCACAACCGCCCCAGCAATAGTAGCTATAATATTTACTGCAATTGCTGCCAGTGGAGTTCCTCCAAGAAGATTAATCAAAGCTGGATACAGAGGAAAATGCGCCGGATAATACTCTAAAGGTAACGGAAAAGAAAAATGACTGCGGATGAAGTCTTTGTTGTACCAACTTTTGGCTACTACCAGATAATAAGGTCCGTCGAAATTCTCATAGACCTTTACCATTCCCACAGGTATCCACAATGCCAAAGCCGAAAAAACCGCCACCAAGGCTAAGACCATCCAATTTTTCGCCTCTCCCATGCTATTATTGTAGCATGAAAGCCACTCTTTCCGTGGTCATTCCGGCCTACAATGAGGAAGAAAATATCGCCAAATGTCTGACCTCAATTTCGATGGTTTTAAAAAAACTCAAACTTGATGCTGAAATAATAGTCGTAAATGACGGATCTACAGACAAAACCGGAAACATAGCCAAAAAATTTACCAAATCTCTTCCCAATTTAAAAATAGTTACCAATCGTCCCAACAAAGGCTATGGCGGATCTCTCAAAGCAGGTTTTACTGCCTCTTCCAAAGAATTTATTGTCATGATTCCTGCTGATAATCAATTCGATTTTAACCAGGTTCAGGATCTGCTTTCAAAACAAGCCGAAACCAATGCAGATATTGTCAGTGGCATCAGGGTTAAGGATTCAGATCCCAAATACCGCCAGTTTTTACGCTGGGGTTGGAATACTTTGGTCAGAGCGATTTTTGGATATCTAGCCACAGATATTGATTGTGGTTTCAAGCTGATTAGAAGAAGTATTTTAAAGAAATTAAGCCTGCCTTCAGACGGAGCCATGATTGACACCCAAGCTTTTGCAGCCGCCCGGGCTAGGGGTCTAAAAATTGTAGAACTACCGGTTACTCATTTGCCCAGAACTGCTGGGCAGTCTACCGGTTCAAATCCGCAAGTCATCGTCAAGGCCCTAAGAGAACTTTTGCTTTACTGGTGGCAACTCAAACAGGAAATTTTAGTGGAGCAGGGGAGAGCCGTGTTCCGTTGGGAAGCCATGGCGATTTTCGGCATTATTCTTCTTGCTTCCTTTGTGCGCTTGTGGCACATCGGCAGCTACATGACCTTCTTAGGCGATGAGGGCCGGGATGTCATGGTAGTCCGGGATATGCTGTTGGGTCGAAAATTTACCCTCATCGGCCCTGGTACCTCCATCGGCAATATGTATTTAGGACCACTGTATTACTACATGATGTTGCTGCCCTTAGCTGTAACTAACTTTTCTCCGGTTGGTCCTGCCATCCAAATAGCTCTCTTGGGAGTAGTTACCGTGGCTCTTCTATGGTGGATTGGCCGTCAATGGTTTGGCCGCACCCCGGCTCTCCTCATTTCTCTTCTCTATTCTCTATCTCCCACTGTAATAACTTATTCTCACTCTTCTTGGAACCCAAATATTATGCCATTTTTCGCCCTAATTTCTATATACGGAATTTGGAAAGTCTGGCGCTTCGGTTACTGGCGCTGGTTGGTAGTTTCTGCTGTTTCCTTTGCTTTCATTCTCAATTCTCATTATTTGGGTCTATTACTTCTTCCAGTTATAGTTTTATTCTGGTTTCTTGCTAGACCTGCCTGCCGGCAGGCACGGCGCTATACCCTAATTTCTATTTTCTCATTTCTAGTCCTCATGTCCCCATTACTCTTTTTTGACCTACGGCACAACTGGCTCAATTTCCGGGCCATGGCAGTCTTTTTTACCGATCGGCAAACCACAGTAAATCTCAAGACTTACAAAGCTCTGCCAAAGATTTGGCCCATCTGGCAAGATATCAACACTTCACTTCTGGCCGGCAAAAACACTCCTGCCGGAGTATTTGCTTCAGCCCTTCTTGTTATCGGCATGGTTTATTTAATTAAACATCGTCCATCCCGGGATTTCTGGTTTACCTTTATCTGGATGGGAGCTGGACTTGTTGGTTTAGGTTTATACAAACAGCACGTCTACGACCACTATTATGGTTTCCTTTTTCCCGTCCCCTTTTTACTTCTAGGATTTATTTTTGAAAAAATGAAAAAGTGGTCAATCCCCGTTCTCTTGGTCTTGCTTGTAGTCAGTATTGCAAATAATCCCCTCCGCTATCCTCCCAATAATCAGCTGGCCCACACCCAGGAGATTGCCGAGTTTATTAACAACCAAGCAGCCGGCCAACCCTTTAATTTAGCACTACTGGCCAAACGCAATTACGACAAAGGATATGTGTATTTCTTAGATATCGCCAAAGCTCCTTACTACACCATTCATCAGAAGTTATCAGAGCAGTTATTTGTCATTTGCGAAGATCCCGTTTGTGAACCAATCAACAATCCTCTCTGGGAAGTGGCTGCCTTCGGCTGGGCCAAAGTAGACCGGCAATGGGAATTTCCCTGGGGCACCAAACTTTTCCGGCTGGTTCATAACCCCAGTGGAAAATGATCATCCTTTTTACTCTCCTGACAGCCTTGTTCTTACGTATATATAGGGTATCGGATTTTTTAGGATTTTGGTTTGATCAAGGCCGGGATGCTCTAGTCATTTGGGATCTTATTCACAAAGGCAAAATTTTTCTAATTGGACCTACTACCGGAATCGAAGGCATTTTTTTGGGTCCTTTTTACTACTATTTCATAGCTCCGGCTTACGCCATTGGCCGGGGTCATCCGGCAGCCGCGGCCATATTTTTAAGCTTGGTTAACGTACTGGCAATTTACTTGGTGTACTTATTCGGTAAAAAATATTTTAACCGTACGACCGGACTCCTGGCCGCTGTACTTATCTCTTTCTCGACCCGTTTCATGCAGGATCACCGCTGGCTATCCAATCCCACCCCCTTGCCTCTTTTTGCCATTTTGGCACTGCACGCCTTAATGCAAAAACGCTGGTGGCTACTGGGATTAAGTGTAGGACTGTCTTTACAACTTGAAGCAGCCTCGGCTGTATTTTTTATTCCTGCGCTTCTCATTATTCTCTGGGGTAAATTTAACAAGAAAATGCTTGTGGGATTACTGTTTTTCGGCCTGACTCTAACCCCGCAATTAATATTTAATTTCCGTCACCAAAACATACTCTTTAATGCTTTTAAAACATTTTTAGTAAGCCAGCGCAGTTTCCAGCCCCAGCCCATATCTTTTCTTTCCACCCGGCTTAAATTTTATTATGATACTTTTACCCCCAGATATTTCCGCACTCCCCCAACAGCTCTCCTTTTTTCAGTAGCAACATTAGCAACATTCTTCTTGGTTTGGAAAAAAATTCCCGGCAAACCTCTAAAAGCCCTTCTTGTTTGGTGGTTTACGCCAATGGTCATCCTGCTTTTTTACCATGGCAATAAAGGCTATGTTTGGGATTATTATTTTACAGGAGTTTTTCCAGCTCTGACACTTCTTATTTCTGCTATCTGGGTAAAAGCCGGTCCGAAAGCGGCAGTTATTTTTTTAACTATCTTTTTATATCAAAATATTTCTGCCACATCAGCATTTTTGCGTCAACCCCAACCAGCTTACATAGCCTTGACCCCGCAAATCCAAGCCGTGGATTGGATTTATTCCCAAGCAGCAGGTAAGCCATTTAATACCGACGCTTACGTTCCTCCGGTCATCCCATATTCATACGACTATCTGTTTCTCTGGAAAGGGAAAACTGAAATAAAACTTGTTCCAGATTTGTACACCATCCAAGAGCCTGATCCGGGACATCCCAAGCTTTTAAACGCTTGGCTAGCCAGACAAGATAGTTACTCAAAAATCGACAAAACTATTATTTTTGGTCCACTTACAGTTCAACATCGCATCCGCCGCTGATATACTTAAAGCATGGCTCAAACTTATCTTTCGGTAGTTATCCCTGCCTGGAACGAATCCGCCAATCTCAAACAAGGTGTTTTAGACAAAGTTTTTCAATACCTGACGGCGCAGAAATTTTCCTGGGAAGTTATATTAGTTGATGATGGATCGTCAGATGATACTCTTTCACTGCTTAAATTATTTGCCAAGTCACATCCCGGTTTTAAAGTAGTTTCAAACCCCCACCAAGGCAAAGCCGCTGGTGTCTCGACGGGTGTAGCCCAAAGCACCGGCCAAATAGTTCTTTTTTGTGATATGGATCAAGCCACCCCCATTTCCGAATTTGATAAATTTATCCCCAAATTTAAAGAAGGTTTAGATATCGTCATCGGCTCCAGATCTGGCCGCAAGGGTGCTCCGATTTACAGACAAATTTTAGCTTATGGAATGATTATCTTACGGGGATTACTTTTGCGTCTGCCATACCGGGATACCCAGTGTGGCTTCAAAGCTTTTACCAAAGAAGCCGCCGGTAAATTGTTTGCTATTTTTAACAAAATTCACCCAGCCAGACAAACTTCCGGAGGAGTAACCAATCCTGGTTTCGATGTAGAACTTCTTTATCTAGCCCGCAAAATAGGTCTTCGTACAACTGAAATTACGGTTAATTGGGAGCATCAGCATGGTGAAAGAGTCCGCTTTATCAAAGACGCCATCGCCGGCACCCGGGAACTACTTCTTGTCCGCTGGCGGTCACTTACCAACGCCTATGGCCTCCGTTAAATCCATGCTTTCCGTAATAATTCCGGCCTACAATGAAGCCAAACGTTTGGGCGGGAATTTTAGTGCTGTCATTTCATATCTAAATGAACATTTCCCCAATTTTGAACTGATCATTGTTGATGATGGCAGCCAAGATAATACCTCCCAACTCATCGCCAAATTTATAGCCGGTAAATCCAAAGTTCAACTCATCTCTTACCAGCCAAATCGTGGCAAAGGTTACGCCGTACGCACTGGAGTCTTAGCTTCCCATGGGGAGATTGTGCTGTTCATGGACGCAGACCTTTCCACGCCCCTCTTGGAAATTCCCAGAATATTAAAACGACTAAAGGATGCTGATATTGTTATTGGTTCTCGCGGTACAGCCAATTCTAAGATCGAAACCCCCCCTCCGTTTTACAGAAAACATGCTTCCTTTATTTTTGACCAAATAAAATTTGCTATGGTAGGTCTTAGAGACTATAAAGATACCCAGTGCGGGTTCAAGGCTTTCCGCGGGCCGGTAGCCAGAAGTTTATTTGCCAAAAGCCAGATTGACCGCTTTATGTTTGACGTTGAGATTCTTTATATGGCCCAAAAATCCCATTTGAAAATCCAAGAAATGCCCGTCACTTGGGCAGATATGCCGGACAGCACAGTCCGTTTTTGGGAAGGTGTAGTTAATATGTTTCGTGACCTATGGCGCATAAAGCAATTGCACTCTTAATTATCTTGGCAGCTGCTTTGGGATTGCGGTTTGTTAACCTCACTTCCTGGCCTATATTTGCCGACGAATCCATCTACATCCGCTGGTCTCAAGTCATGCGGGCCGAACCCTCGCTTCGATTTCTCCCTTTATCTGACGGTAAACAGCCCTTGTACATGTGGGCCACCATTCCCTTTCTCAAGATTTTCTCAGATCCGCTTTTGGCCGGCCGGGTCTTTTCTGCCCTTGCTGGTTTGGGTACCATCGCCGGCATTGCGGCAGCCAGCTTTATTCTTTTCAAATCACCCCGCCAAACTTTGACGGCAACCGCAGTTGCCGCAGTTCTTCCTTACATGGTTTTTTTCAACAGGTTGGCCTTAGCAGACAGTCTCCTGGCCATGTTTTTGATTTGGACATTCGTTTTTTCCCTTTTATCATTCATCCATCACCGCCTGGATTTAGCCATGTTTGCGGGATTCTCATTAGGCTTTGCCTGGCTTACTAAATCTCCGGCCATTTTTGCCTTTGTCCTTTTACCCCTCAACATACTCTTTATCCCTAAACTTACGGCAAGAAATCTCCTAATTTCTATTTTCTATTTTCTAACTTCCGTTGCTATAGCCACTGGTATGTACAATATTCTCCGCCTTGGCCCCGAGTTTCATATGATCTCAATTAGAAACGCTGACTATGTGTTTACTTTATCTGAAGTTCTTTCGCACCCTCTAGATCCTCTCATTCCCCATCTTAAGGATTCTTGGAGTTTTTATTTATATCTGGCCACTCCGGTGGGTGTAGCATTACTGCTTTGGGCACTTTTGGGTGAAGGACTGCATCATTGGCGGCAAAGATTTGTATTAGCAGCCTGGTTTTTAGGTCCCATCTTTATCCAATCTGCCATGGCCAAACAATTTACTGCCCGCTATCTTCTTTTTACCGTGCCGTTTGCAATCCTTCTAATAGCGCACGCTGTAGAACACATTGGTCAAAAAACCCAAAAACACATTTTGACAGTAGCAGTAGCCAGTCTTCTAATTTTATTTAGTCTATGGATAGATTATCAAATTGTTTTCAAGCCCGAAAATGCACCCCTACCCCGAATTGAGCGCTCGGGATATCTGGAAGAATGGACTGCCGGATATGGGCTTTATGATGTATCCCAACAGCTGCGTCAGATAGCCAAATCCGGTCCCGTGGTAGTTGGATCCGAAGGTTTCTTCGGTACGCCCTTTAGCGCTCTGCAGGCATATCTAAACGATGTTCCCAATGTCCGGATCATAGGCGTCGGGGTCTGGATAGATTCCGTCAACGAAAGACTGACTTCCGCCCTTGCAGACAATCAAGTATTTTTAGTCGTCAATTCCACCCGTTTCCATGTGTCCGAACCGGAAAAAATCGGACTCAAACTCATAAACAGTTACCAAAAAGCCATTCGTCCCGACAGTACCAGAGAATATTTGTTATTCTTTAA
>JBBUDC010000026.1:20956-24619 GCA_038057495.1 Patescibacteria group bacterium | reverse complement strand
CTGATTCAGCGGGGATATTTCTCAATGCACGATGATATGCAGTCCATCCGCCAAGCCAAAATGGATCAATGTCTGGCAGATTTTCAATTTCCTTGCCGCTGGAGCCTCGATTTAGGTTACGGTTACGGTTACCCTCTTTTCAATTATTATCCGCCCCTTCCATATCTTATAGGTCAGCCTTTCCGCTGGTTGGGTTTTCAGTACATTGATGTAGTCAAAATTGTGGGCATCATAGGCTTTGTCCTAACTGCCTTTTTTATGTATCTGTTGGGCAAAGAATTTTGGGGCCGTCTGGGCGGACTTATCTCGGCCGCTTTTTATACTTACGCTCCATATCACTCCGTAGATTTTTACGTCCGGGGAGCCATGAACGAATTTTGGGCCATGGCCCTCTACCCGGCCATTTTTTGGACCACATACCGTCTCATTAAAGACAAATCTGTCAAATGGATTCCCTGGGTATCACTAACTGTTGCCGGATTAATGCTTTCCCACAACCCCATGCTCATGATCTTTGCCCCAGTGCTGGTCGCTTGGTGTATTTTCTGGATGCTTAAGCTTAATCGTCTTAATCGCTTAGTATCTTTGGGCCTTAGCGCTCTCTGGGCTCTCGGTCTGGCTACTTTCTTTACTCTACCAGTGCTGCTTGAAACAAAATTTGTTTCAGTTTGGACACTCACATCCGGATACTTTAATTACCTGGCTCACTTTCTTGATTTAAACCAAATATTTTTCAAAATTAACTGGGGTTATGGAGAATCCGTCTACGGACCAGGGGACACCATGAGTTTTGCTCTTGGTTACTTGCATTGGATCATTCCCGCTATCATTCTTACGCTCACCCTTTTTGTAAAAAAATTAAGAGACAATTATCAATTAATTCTAATTTCTAGTTTCTATATCCTAGTTTCTTTGTTCATGGCTCATTTCAAAGCCACCCCCATTTGGCAGGCCTTTCCGCCTATGGAATTTCTCCAATTTCCCTGGCGCTTCCTCACCATTTCCATCTTTGCCGCATCTTTTCTCTCCGGCGCGATAGCTTTAATAATTCCCAAAAAGATCTTAATCGTCTTATTCTGCTTAGTTATTTTAATTAACGCTAACTACTTTCATCCCCGCCAGTGGTATCCGGACATGACAGATGCCAAAAAGTTCTCTGGCCGTTCGTGGCAACTGCTCATAACTTCGGGCATATTTGACTATCTGCCCATCTGGGCCCCCCAGCCCCCAGCCGACCCGGCCCTAGAAGACATCAAATTTATCAGTGGAGACGGCATCTATTCAACTCTGGTCAAAAAAACCAACCGCCAGGAATATTTAATCACCACCTGGACTCCCACGGCGGTAGCCGAACTCCAAACTTATTATTTCCCGGGGTGGGAGATCTGGGTCGACGGCAAAGAAGTCAAAATCGACCCCTCCCGCGATAAACTCCTGGGTCGGATGCAAATCGACCTCTCTCCCGGCAAGCATCAAATCCTAGCCCGTCTCACCAACACCCCCATTCGTACCATTGGAAACACTCTATCAATTGTATCTTGGGCAGCTTTAATTTCTGTTGGGGTATTAGGTTTCAGAAGCCGGCATCACCGCAGCATTAGCGCTTGAGGCATTTCTTTCAGCCCGCCCACCCTTTACATCTTCCTGCGCCAATCTTGCGGCCGCATCCTCGCTTATTAGTTTGACTGCCGCAGCTATTCTTAAGCCCCACACTTGAGCATATTTACCAAAACGAACGAGAATAGGTGATTCTTCCTTTCCTGTTTCAAACATGCGGTAATTGTACCATAATAACATTCGTAGTCAACCTACGTGTAAAATCCCACCTTTCAGGTGGGATTCACAGGTGGGATTCATGTCGACCGTGTTAAATTGGTAAATGATTGGACAGATTTCTGCAACCAGAAGAGCATTACGCTAAAATAACTTCATGGCAGAAAAAGTCACGCCGGGGAAGTGGGAGATTGAATTTTTCGAATCCGCCAGGGGAGAAAAAATAGTCGAATCGTTTTTAAGCTCACTTGAGCATCCAACCAGAGCCAAGCTCGCCCGTTTAATGGATCTGCTGCAAAAGTACGGCCCAAGTCTGGGAATGCCGCATTCCAAAATGATCACTTCAGGATTGTGCGAGTTGCGTGTCAGAGGCAAAATCGAAATTCGCATTTTCTATACGTTTAAAGGTAAATTCGTATACTTTCTTCACGCATTTAAAAAACAATCCCAAAAAACACCTGATAAGGAAATCGAAACGGCTAACCAGAGGTTGAAATTAATATAACGTCTATGATATAGTCGTCATATGCGAACCTGGAATAGTCTCAAAAATGAATGGCTTAAAGATCCGGCTTTCAAAAAAGAATATGACAAGCTGGAGAGCCGCTATGCCTTAATCGATAAAATAGTAGGGGCCCGGATAAAAAAGAAACTCACCCAAGCCCAATTGGCAAAAAAAGTTGGCACCAAGCAATCTGCTATAGCCCGTCTCGAATCCGGTAGCGTCAATCCCTCCCTCAACTTTATAGAAAGAATTGCTTCTGCGCTCGGATCTAAACTGAACATTGAATTCGTGTGATGCTAAAATGATTTCATGGCGGAAGAAGTAACTTTAGGAGATGTAGATTTAACCACCATCAAGGCCAGAACTGTCTCCGGAATCGTTACTCTGGTTAGCCGGTCTTTCTTGCTGCAAATTGTCTCCACCGGCGGTTTTCTGGCTCTGTCGATTTTCTTGGGTCTTCCGGAAATTGGCCTTTTTATAGCCGTAAACGACCTAATTTCCATCTTGGGTTACTTTTCTGATATTGGATTAGCCGCATCGCTAGTACAAAAAAAGGCCCAGGTCAGTCTGACCGACCTGCGTACCACTTTTACTTTGCAGCAAATCATTGTCCTAATCTTGATTGGCACAATGCTTCTTTTTGCCCCGGTAATTTTTAGTTATTACCGTGTCACTGGGGCAGGAACCAGCCTCTACTATGCTTTACTGCTGGCTTTTTTCCTGGCCTCGCTCAAAACCATCCCTTCAGTCATTTTAGAGCGGCGGCTTAATTTTCAGGTTTTGGCCTCGATTGAAGTGGTTGAAAACATCATTTTTTACGCCCTAGCAGTGTTTCTGGCTTGGCAGGGTTGGGGAATCAGAGCTTATGTCTGGGCGGTAGTCTTGCGCGGTTTGGTTGGCACTGCCATGATTTATCTCCTTTCCCCTTGGAAAATCGGTCTGGCCATCTCAATTTCTTCTCTTAAAACTCTTCTTTCTTTCGGTCTGCCATATCAGCTAAATAGCCTTTTGGCCGTAGTCAAAGACCGCTTTCTAAATATTATCTTGTGGAGAATCATTGGCGCAGAAGGCGTGGCCATTATTGGCTGGGCTCAAACCTGGTCTCAAAAACCCCTGCGTTTTATTATGGACAATGTCACCAGAGTTACCTTTCCCAGTTTCTCTCGTCTTCAAGATCATCCCCAAGAGCTCAAGAAAGCCATCGAACGCACCTTATTTTTCATCACCTTTGTTACTTTTCCGATTTTGGGCGGTTTAACTATTCTTTCCCCCTTAATTGTCCAAATTATTCCTAAATATTCCAAATGGGAACCGGCTCTCCTGGCTCTGGCCCTGTATTGTTTCAATTCTGCCTGGGCCAGTGTTTCCACTCCCTTAACAAATAC
>JBBUDC010000026.1:11993-20856 GCA_038057495.1 Patescibacteria group bacterium | reverse complement strand
TATGCTCTCGTGGGTAAAAAGGCATAAGCCCTGGCTGCTTATTATCATCGGCACCATCGTTTGGTCGGTGACCATGGTTAAAAGTGGTCTGATTACAAGTTATGGTATGAGTTTTTGGGGAGCCAATGGTCATGATGGAGTTTGGCATATTTCTCTGATAGAAAGCCTGTCCCGTGGCAGTCTGGAAATGCCCATCTTTGCCGGAGAAGTTATAAAAAACTATCACATTGGTTTTGATTTATTATTAGCTGGAATTCATGTCTTAACCCGCATTCCTGCTGTTAATCTTTATTTTCAAATAATCCCTCCTATTCTGGCCGTTCTGGTGGGTTTCCTGACCTTTAAACTTACCAAAAGTTTGTGGTCAGTCTTCTTTGTCTATTTTGGCGGCAATTGGGCCTGGGTCTTGGGCAAGGGGGAATCAACTTTTTGGGCGCACCAGTCCATTTCCACTCTCATAAACCCGCCTTTCGCCCTATCTTTAATAATAATTCTTTTAGGCTTAATTTTAGTTCAGAAACATAAGTACATATGGGCAGGATTGGTATTTGCAGTTTTACCCTATGTAAAAATATACGCTGGGGTACTGATTTTTGTCGGACTGCTTGTAGCCAGCCTTAAAAACAAAAACCTTCTAAAAACTCTGGCCATTTGTTTATTAATTTATCTAATTTCTAATTTCCAGTCTCTAATTTCAAACTCCAAAGTTATGGTCTGGCAGCCCGGCTGGTATCTGGAAACCATGATGGGCTTTTCTGACCGGCTCAATTGGCCTAGGTTTGCCAGTGCCATGACCAACTACCGTTTGGCAGGAAATTGGTTCAAGGGCATTCCTGCGTACTTGGTTGCCCTAGTAATCTTTTTTATAGGTAATCTGGGTACCAGAATTATCTTTTTAAAAAGAAAAAACGATTTATTTTCTCTTGCAGTAATTTTTGCAGGCCTTGCCGCACCCATGCTCTTTTTACAAACCGGCACTTCTTGGAACTCTATTCAATTTTTCTATTATTCTCTTTTCTTTTCCGGGCTTCTTGCAGGCCAATATCTGTCGTCATTAAAAATGAAGAACTGGTTATTAAAAATTGCATTTGTAGCTTTGACTCTTCCCACAACATGGATAACTATAAAAGACATTTACTTGCCTTCCCGTCCACCCGCCAAAATTTCAGTCCAGGAAATCCAGGCTTTACAATTTTTACAAAGTCAGCCAGCAGGATTTGTACTGGTTCCTCCGGCAATTCCGGACCCCTATGCCCCGCCCCCCCGGCCGTTATATTTATATGAATCAACTTCTTACGTATCCGCTTTTTCCGGCCATCCTGTATATTTTGAAGACCAAGGCAGTCTAACTATCACGGGATACTCTTGGGAAAAGCGGGAACAACAAGTAAAAGATTTCTTGACCAAAAATACAGATATCAAAGCCATTTCATATTTGTATATCCCAAATTTAAAATTTGACGCTTCCGGTATGGGTTTTAAAAATATTTTTAGCAATTCAGATGTAACCATATGGTCAAGACAGTAAAAATAATTCTCGTCTTTGTACTTCTGTGTATTTTTTATTCTTATCGTCTTCTCCAGGTCCCTTCAGGTCTTACTGCAGACGAGGGAGCATTTGGTTACAATGCGGTTCTGCTTTCCCGCACCTTGCATGATGAAAATGGCCGGTTTATGCCTTTCTTTGTCCTTTCTCTAAATGGATCAGATTGGCGTCAGCCGGTGACCCAGTATTATTTGACCGCCCTTTTCAAAATTCTTCCTCCGGACGTTTTTACTCTGCGTTTTTCCAGCGTCATCGTTGCTGCTGTCAGCGTACTTCTTACCTGGAGTATTTTTGGAGTAGTTCCCGCTTTAATTGTTGCCACCACCCCGCTTCTCATGATTCAAGCCCATATGGGATTGGACAATATCATGCCGGTTCCATTCACGCTTTTGTGGGTGTGGGGTCTGATGCAATTTAAATCCCGTTCAAAATTTAAATACCTGGTTTTATCTGCTCTGGCTTTGGGAATCTCCTTTTACTCCTATAAAGGCATGCGGGCCATTGTTCCTGTTTGGTCACTTCTTTCAGTTCTCTATCTGTGGCCCAAATTAAAATCCATTTTAGTTTTTTCTTTAAGCATCTTGCCATTTTTTATAATCATCCCTTGGCTACAAGCCCACTACCCCGGAGCAGTTTTTGGCGGAGCCAGGCCCGTAATTGATTCTTATTACAATTTTTTTATGCCCTATCTTTCCAGCTTCGACCCAACTTTTCTATTTGTTACAGGCGATGCCACCCGCTACCACTCCACAGGCATGCATGGGATGTTCCTTCTTGCCAGTCTACCCATATTTGTCATTGGTATTTTTCAAGCCGTGAAGAAAAGGGGCATTTGGACACTTATTTTGGCCGCTTTTTTCCTCGCCCCCCTTCTTTACGGATCAGTTGGTTCTGTTCACCGGGCCAGCCGGCTTATGAATCAAATTCCCCTCTACGCTGCCATTTCCGGATTAGGTTTGTCTTGGCTTTGGAGCCGTAAAAAGATTTTCGGCGTAGCAGCCACTTTACTGCTTGCTCTCAATTATTTCGATTTTATTAACTACTACTGGTACACGTACCCCAAATTTACCCGCGGGGATTTCGGTGATCTTTCGACATACTTAGACTTCAAAGAATTTTCCAATCAGGCCAAAAAACTTAATCTCCGGCCATATGTTTATGCTCCTCTTTTGGAAAACAAAGATCAAACACTTCTTTATTATACTGTAGCCTACTTGTCCCCGGATTACCTGTCTTGGTCCGAAAATGATGGTCCGCTTCCCGAAAACGCCCTACTTCTTTCAAACCGTAAAGATATTCCTGGTACCTCTGCTTTATCTATACCCTTGCCGCATTATTATTTAGCTACGATGGTAAAATAAACCTATGCTCTCTGTAGTTATCACTGCCTGGAACGAAGAGAAGAATTTGCCTCGGGTTGTGGCCTCTGTTAAGAAACTGGCAGATGAAATAATTGTCGTCGTAGACAAGGCCACCACTGACCAGACAGCGGAAATTGCCAAAAAACTTGGGTGCAGGGTTTTTTCGCATGCTCATACCGGAATTGTTGAACCCATGCGCAATTTCTCCATCTCCAAAGCCACCGGCCCCTGGGTTCTGATTTTAGACGCAGACGAAGAAGTTTCCACGAGTCTGTCTTCCCTTATTCAGAAGAAAATCAAAGACGGTAAAGATTACTACCGGATTCCCCGCAAAAACATAATTTTCGGTCAATGGATCAAAAACACCCACTGGTGGCCTGATTATGTTTACCGATTGTTTAAAAAGGGATCCATAACCTGGGAAAATACAGTTCACAGTATTCCTTTTACCAAAGGAGAAGGTGGAGATTTTCCGGCTACAGAGGAATCGGCTATTGTCCATCATCACTACGACTCAATCTCCCAGTATGTAGATCGGCTGAACCGTTACACAGATTATCAAGCCGATTCATTGCAAAAATCTGGCCATACCCTCACTTGGTCAGATTTACTTACCAAACCATTTGCTGAATTTTTACGCCAGTTTTTTGCCAGAGCCGGTTACAAGGATGGCTTGCATGGCCTAGCTCTTGCCGGATTACAGGCATTTTCTGAATTAGTTTTATATCTTAAAGTTTGGCAGGCTAGGGGATTTACTCCTGCACATATTCCTATTCCGGAATTTGAAAAAGTTATTAAGAGCAAGTCACAAGAACTTTCTTGGTGGGTGTATCAGGGAAAAATTGATACAGCTCCATTTTTTTCCAAGATTCTTCTCAAAATATGGCGAGCCTTAGTGCGATAATTATCACCAGGAATGAAGAAAAACTGATAGGTGAGTGCCTGTTGTCGCTCAAGGATTTAGCAAATGAGATTATAGTTGTGGATTCAGGCAATACCGATTCAACCAATGATATTGCCAAGTCTTTCGGAGCCAGAATTGTTTCCACCCAAGATATTGATTACTCTCATTATCGAAACGCCGGCCTTAGGGCAGCCAAAGGGGATTGGATATTTTATCTTGACGCTGACGAAAGAGTAACTCCTTTACTCAAAAAAGAAATTGAACAAGTTATATCTTCAATTAGCTCAAATTCAGTGTATCAAATACCCCGTAAAAATATTTATTTAGGTCAAGAAATGCATTTCGGGGGCTGGGGTGGGGATAAAGTCATCCGCCTCTTTCCCAAAAAACAGCTTTCGGGATATACAGGAGCTTTACACGAACAACCCGTCTACTCTGGCCAACTATTAACTATGAACCATGAACTAGTCCATTATTCTCACAGGGACTTAAGCTCCATGCTGGATAAAACTCTAGTTTTTACCCAATTTGAAGCCCAATTACGTGTAGATGCCAATCATCCACCCATGGTTTGGTGGCGTTTTTTGCGGGTCATGGCTACCGAATTCTGGCTACGGTTTGTTAAGTTATCTGCCTGGAAAGATGGAGTGGAAGGAATAATTGACGGCATCTTTCAAGTATTCAATTCTTTTGTTATTTACGCCCGGCTTTGGGAGCTGCAAAATGAAAAGGGCCGCCGTCTTTAGCCCCACTTGGGATTCGTTGGGGGGTGGGGAAAGATATGCCAGTGCCGTAGCCAACCTGCTTTTAGATGCGGGTTACGCGGTAGACATTTGGTGGCCAAAAAATCTTTCCTCACAAATAAAAAGCCGTTTCGGTATCGATGTATCCCGGGCAAACTTCGTTCCGTTCCCGGATAACTATCAACTATCAACTATCAACTATCAACTAGTCTTTTGGGCCAGTGACGGCAGTCTACCCATTTCTTTAGCCAAAAAAACTCTTATTCATTATCAAATTCCGTTTAAAAATCCCGGTTTCTTAAACAAAATTAAAGCCCGTTTTTACCCTTCAGTGTGCAATTCTTTTTACACAAAGGAAGTCATAGACAAGACATATGGCATCAACTCTCAAGTTGTCTACCCACCGGTAGATGTAGATTCATTTACACCTCAAACCAAAACTAATACCATTGTCTCCATTGCCCGTTTTTCCACACTTCTACATGCCAAACGCCAGGATACACTCATCGAAGCCTTTTCCCGTCTTTACCACCAATTGCCGGGTTGGGAGTTAATTTTAGCCGGAGGATCTACCGATCCAAAATATGTCTCCCAGCTTAAAAAACAGGTTAAAGACTCTCCCGTAAAAATTATTACCAATCCCACTCTTTCCCAAATAAGACAGCTTCTGTGTCAAGCCAAAATTTTTTGGTCAGCCACCGGGTTTGGGGTCGACGTATCTCGCCATCCCGAAAAAGCCGAACACTTTGGTATCACCGTTGTTGAAGCCATGTCAGCCGGGACCATCCCCGTGGTTACCAATGCGGGGGGGCATCGGGAAACAGTCATTGATCATCAAACTGGTCTTCTTTGGACAAACCTAGATCAGTTAATTGACAACACTCTAAAACTGGCTCACGATCCAAAACTTGTGCAAACTTTGTCCAAAAATGCTAAAGATAGAAGTAAGTTGTTTTCTACAGCAGTTTTCAACCGGGAGCTTACCAAGTTACTATGAAAAAACTTTTGCCATATCTCGTCTTAGGTCTGGTACTTAGACTTATACTCATTCCTGTTTCACTCCATCCGGATTTGCGGGCGCCCTACTTAGCTGGCTTTCTAGTTAGCAAAGGAGAGGTTCTCACTTTTTACGACCACATTAGCAAACTCCCCCGGGATCACAAATGGGTTCAGGTCTATGGAGATGGGCAGTTTAATTACCCGCCCCTGGCCTACCTCGTCCATGGTCTATATCTAAAAATTGTCTCCCCCGTTTTTCCCTGGAATACTTTTTGGCATTTAATTGACGACATTGGTTCTTTGCGGACCGATCCTGGCTTTGCCTCACTCATGTATTTTCTTAAAGTCCCATATCTGATCGCAGACATAATCGGACTTTTAATTTTAAGAAAGATAGTTGATGCCAAACACCGTTTTGCCGCCTCTTTGTTATGGATTTTTAATCCTATAAATCTTTACACTTCATACCTGATGGGTCAGCAGGATATTTTTATAGCTCTCTTTATTCTTTTGGCCTATCTCAAACAATCAGGTATTTTCTTAGGGATAGCCGCGGCTTTCAAGCCTTTTCCCTTACTCTTGTTGCCTTTTCTGGGCACTACCTGGCGGCAAAAAATTACCGCCGTAGTTACCGGACTCGTTACTTATATTCTGATTATCTCTCCATATTTAAGTTCCACTGCATTTAAGCACTATGCTTTATTAGCCACTCAATCAGACAAACCTTTTTATGCCAAAATAATGGTTTCCGGATCTCAATACTTACCCCTGTTTGTAGTAGGGCTTGGCTTACTCTTCTGGTTTAGATTTGCCAAGTCCGATCTTCTTTCCCCCTTGCTTATTTTTTATGCCGTTACTCATTTTCACCCCCAGTGGTTAGTCTGGGCGTCTCCTTTGCTGATTCTCCAAGTTCTCAAAGACCGGCAAAAAGTTGTTCCGGTTTTAGTATTACTTATTTCATATTTCCTTATTATTTTCTCTTTCGATCCTTCACTTAATTTTGGTCTGCTGGGTATTAATTATTCATTGCAATGGCTTCTGACTGATTACACAGTGTCGCTAGTTAGAGGAGTATTTGCTGCTACCGCTCTGTACATTATTCTTAAATGAAAAAACTTCTTCCGTTTATTTTTTTGGGCCTAGTAGTTGGAACCTTTTTTTATAAATCTGTTTTTTTTGGCAAAATTCCCATGCCGGGAGATTTTGTCCTGGGAGTTTACCACCCCTGGTTAGACTATATCTGGGGCAATTTTGTAGCCGGAGTTCCTGTTAAAAATCCGCTCTTAGCAGACGTTCCTTCCCTTTTTTATCCTTTAAAAATCTATTCCACTCACTTTCTCAAATCAGGCCATCTTCCCTTGTGGAATCCACTTCTTTTCAACGGTTACCCGCTGTTAGCTACATTTCAATCTTCTGTTCTTAACCCCTTCAATGCCTTTTTTGTGTTTTTTAAAGACACCCTGGCTTGGACAATGTTTATCGCTTTTCAACCCCTGCTATCTGCAATTTTTATGTATCTGCTCCTGCGAGAGCTAAAGCTTTCCCAATCAGCCGGAATATTGGGAGCAATAGCCTATGCCTTTTCTGGTTTTTCTCTCATCTGGCTGGAATACGGCATTCATGGCTACGTCATGGCCTATGTCCCTTTGCTTTTATTTTTAGCATCCAAGTTTATAGACTCACCCCGTCCGGCTATTTGGGGAGCATTGGCATCAGCCGCAGTGGCCCTGCAAATTTTTTCCGGATATCCCCAAATTACTCTTTATACATTGATCTTAATTCCCATATGGACAGTTTTTAAAAATTTCAAAAAAACACTTTTTCTAGGCGCATTTTTGGGATTAGGTTTAGCTTTGTCGTCTATACAGCTTCTTCCCGGATTAGAGCTTTTTCAAAATTCTCAACGCATTCAAGAGCAGGTTGGTGGGGGATTGGGTGTGGCCTTCTTGCCCTGGAGCCAAACCTTAAGCTTGCTGGCACCGGATTATTTTGGTAATCCCACGACCGGAAATTTCTGGGGACCGGGAGACTACACCAACAATTCCGGATACGTCGGAGCAGTAGTTCTTTTCCTTGCTATCTTGGGTATGGGTCGCAAGACAAAGTTTTGGACATTTTTATTTACCGTCACTTTTTTTCTGGCTTTCCCCACTCCAATTTCCCGGCTTATTTCCCACCTGCCTTTATTTTCAGCTGCTACCGCCACCCGGATTTTAGTTTTAACTGCACTATCGGCTTCGGTTCTTGCCGCTTATGGTCTTGAGTCCCGTTTCTCTCGGCGTAGATTTTGGGTGTTATTTATCCCTCTCTTAGCCTCACTTTTGGCCTTTTTAATCTCCAAGCGGATGCTAACCTCGTCTCCATTGGCAAGTATGTTGACGCCCCATATTGCCAACATGTCTACCACCATCAGAAATCTCGTTCTGCCCATTTTTTTCTTGCTTGCTGCAGCAGCAGCCAAGCAAATCAAACTGCCGATAGCTTCTTGGGGATTAATAATTCTTACAACTCTTGAATTATTCAGATTTGGCTGGAAATACAATCCCTTCTTTGATTCAAAATTAATTTTCCCTTTCACCCCAGTTCTAGAATTTCTCAAAGCCAATTCCCCAAATTATCGTATTAACGGGGGAGATGTTATTTCTCCCAATCTTTGGACGGCTTACGGACTTTCTTCCAGTAACGGCTATGATGCAGTTTATCCCAGACTCTGGGCCAGTTATTTATCAGCTTTAGATTGGGGAGACTTCACCAAACCTAAAAACCGTTTTGGAACTATTGCCAATTATGCCTCACCGCTTTTCGATCTCACCAGCACTAGATATATCACCGCTCTCAAGAGAAACAAATTAGCCGTCGCAGATCCGGCAGGAAAACCTTCATATTATTTTGATATCCCCAAACTTAAACCGGTATATTCTGACAGAAGTGTGGTGGTTTTAGAAAATACCCAAGCCATTCCCAAGTATTCACTTGTGTCATCCACCCAAAAAACAAATTCAGATGCAGAAACAATAGCCAATTTATCGACGAAAACTGCAACTTCTTCTGATCCGGAATTTCCCGTACTTGAAAAAAACTCCGGAGGAAAAGTATCGGAAATGATTTCTCCATATCCAGAAAACATTATTTTAAAAACCAGTTCTGATGTTGCTGCAGTTTTACTAAACACCCAGGTTTTTTATCCGGGTTGGAAAGCCACCATAGATGGAAAGACGACCAAAATTTTCAGAACCAATTACGCTTTTCAGTCGGTCTTGGTTCCGGCCGGAGACCACCGGGTCGAGTTTACATATTCCCCAGACTCGTA
>JBBUDC010000026.1:0-11983 GCA_038057495.1 Patescibacteria group bacterium | reverse complement strand
CGTATAGAATCGGGAAGTATATTTCCGGGGCGACAGCCCTTCTTTTGTTTATCATATGTCTACTAAATCAGCTGCCGAGCTTCACAAAGATGTCCCTCCGGACTGGTATGAATCGTCGGTCAAAAAGAACCTAGGTCAGGCCTTCTGGCACTGGCGCCGTTTCAGAAATGTTGACCAGTTTTCTCAAAAAGTTGACGGCAAGATTTTAGACATTGGTTCGGCAGACGGTTTTTTTACCAGCGAAATACTCCGGGTTACTGGTGCTTCCCAAATTTACGGAGTCGATGTACTTGCTAGTTCCATCCGTTATGCAGCCAACCGCTACAAATCTGATTCACGTATGCATTTTTCTCTAAGTGATGGTCACAAATTGAAATTTAGAAATAACGATTTCTCAGCAGTCTATTGCCTGGAAGCTATGGAACACGTCTACAGCCCCAAAGAAGTATTGTCTGAAATCAAACGGGTACTCAAGCCTAGTGGGTATACCATAATTTTGGTTCCTGCAGAAAATTGGCTGTTTAGTAAAGTTGTTTGGCCGCTTTGGATCAAATGGCGGGGCAAAATTTGGAAAGACACCCACTTGCACCAATTTTCAGGACACAAGCTAAAATCTCTCATGGCAGAAATTGGATTTAGAAATATCCAGGAACACCGTTTTCTTCTGGGTATGCTTCTTTTGGTAAAAGCGGTAAAATAAAGCCATGACCACATCGGTAGTCATCCCGGCTTACAAAGGCAAAGAATTGTTGCAAAAAAACCTTCCCGCAATTGCCAAGTTAGGTGCCGGTGAAATAATTATTGTCGACGATGCTTCCCCCGATGGCACTTCAGATTTTTTACAAAAGGAGTATCCCAAAATAAAAGTAATTCATCATGCCACAAACACCCGTTTTCCCACAAGCGTTAACGACGGTTTCAAAGCTTCCTCTGGAGACATAGTTCTTCTTTTAAATCAGGATACTGCTCCAGACCCACAAGCTCTAAAAAAAGTGATCCATCATTTTCAAGACCCACAAGTTTTTGCCGTCAATTTAAACGAAAATTCCCGCTCTTGGGCCAAAGCAGAGTTTAAAAACGGTTTTTTGCAGTTTACCAACGGTCCTTTAGACAGCCAGGTCCATTCTTCATTTTGGGGATCAGGCGGCAGTGCGGCTTTTAGAAAATCGTTGTGGGATAAATTAGGCGGTTTTGACACTGTCTTTACCCCCGGTTATTTTGAAGACCTGGATCTGGGTTGGCGGGCCCATCTGGCTGGCTACTCCATTCTTTGGGATCCCCAAGCCAGGATTTCCCATTCCGCCGAATCCACCAACAAAGAGGAATTTGAACCAATATATTTGCGCCGCATCAAAGAAAAAAATTATTTGCTTACTCATTGGAAAAACTTGGATTTTGGCCGCCTGCTTCAGCACAAATTTTTTCTCATCTTACGCATCCTCCGTCACCCAGGATACTTACTTCCCACTCTTATGGCTTTGGTGTACTTGCCCCACATAATTGCCTGCCGCATCAGGCAAAAGCCCTTAACACTTCAACATAATCCTTTTGTAACGGAATCCTGATTAAACTCCCCAAGCGCAGTATCCAAGGCAAAACTATTTGTTCCCACCTTGGCCGGTGTAATTTAAAGAAATACACATATCCTTTCATCTCTCCGATTAAAGCATATGCAGGACTTAGAGATTTAACGGTTTGGCGTTCTAGATGTACGGCTTGTACGTCAGAAAAATACCAAATTTTAAATCCCGCCTTTTTCATCCTATATTGCCATTCAATCTCTTCTCCATACATATGAAAATTTTCGTCAAATCCTCCTACTTTTTCGTAAACTTCTCGTTTGAGCATCATAAATGCACCCTGAATCCAATCTACTTCTTGAGTGTTATTCATTCTGGACATATCTCTCACATGAATAGTGTCAATAAATTTTCTGATTACCGGCAGGTTATCCACAAATAGCATTAATTGGATTACCCGGCGCAGTGTAGGGAAGAATCCGGTTGACTGACTGGTTTTTCCCCCAGCGTTTGTCAATTTACATCCCACTACATCAAAATCGGTGGAGTAGCACACAGCCAAAGTATCAGGTTGCACCAGACAGTCGGAATTTAAAAGCAAAATTTTGTCCCCCTTGGCCACTTTCATAGCTTGATTATTATTAGCCCCAAACCCCAACGGTTTTTTATTATTAACAATCCTTGCCCCAGGAAAAGTCACCCTTCCCTCGGCGGTGTTGTTTATCAAAATAATTTCGAAATCTACCTGCTTAGACTTAGACAGATGTCTTAGACACTCCAGCGTGACATCAGGCGTGTTGTGATTTATGATTATTACTGACAACATGGCTTGGCTTGTAAGCATCATTTTAGCATTAAGTCTTTTTCTAAGAGTTAGTTTATTAAATGTCGTTCCTCCGGAGCTTTTTGGAGATGAAATCGACGTGGGCTATCAAGCCTACTCTCTTCTTAAAACCGGTAAAGACCTTTACGGACAGATACTGCCCACCTACATTCACTCTCTATCTGAATGGCGGGCCCCGCTTCTCATGTACGCCACAGTACCCACCGTTGCCGCCTTTGGATCAAATGAGTGGGGAGTCCGTCTCCCATCTGCCATTTTTGGTTCTCTTGCCCCAATAATCTTATTTTTGTTAGTTACAGAAACGTTTAAAAATTGGAAATTGAAAATTGGAATTTGCGCCAGTATCGCACTGGCGGTTATGCCCTGGCATGTCTGGTATTCCCGGGCAGCTTTTGAGACTGTTTTAATGCTCGATCTGACCATGCTGGGAACTCTCTTGTTTCTCAAAAAACGCTTCTCTCTTGGCCTTTTGTTTTTAGCGCTGGCCATGTATACCTATAGCACCGCCACTCTTTTTATTCCTCTCTGGATACTTTTTTTGCATTTCTTCACCCGCACCCGTCCCAAAATTCTTTCCCTGGTACTGCTGGCAGTTATTCTTACCCCTTTAATTTTTAATACTATCTCCGGCCGTGCCAGTGCCAGATTTGAACTGTTAAGTGTCTTCAACAGTTCAGATATCTTCAAAAACCAGCAATTGCGTAAAGATGACACATTTTTGCCCATAATTTGGCACAATAAATTTGAGTATTCTGCCCGGGCATTTCTCAATAATTACTTACGGGCTTTTTCTACCGATTTTCTTTTTATCAGAGGCGACCCGGTTTTTAGGCACAGCCCCCAAGTTACCGGCCAGCTCCTTCCTCTTTCCGCCCCCTTTGTAGTTTTAGGTTTGTGGTACTTGGCAAAACGTAAACAGTGGCTGTGGTTTGTCTGGCTGCTTTTGGCCCCTCTACCAGCAGCCCTTACAGCCGATGGCGGATATCACGCCACCCGTCTGTTTTTTATGATTCCGCCTCTGGCTGTAGCCATGGGAGCGGGTTTCCTGCAATTACCCAAATCTCTGGGCTACTTCTTACTCTTACTATTGACTATTAACTTCATCTGGGTCGGGCACTACTATGTAGTCCATTACCCCAAAGATGCCTCCGTGTGGTGGCATGTAGGTTACAAAGATGTCCTTACCAAACTTGCCAACATTTCTCCTGATTATTCCCGGGTTTTTATCAACAATACTTATGAGCCTTCTTTAGAAAGATTTCTCTTTTGGACCAAATACTCCCCAGCCCTCTTTCACAAAAGCTTTATTATTGATAAACCCCAAGCCGAAGTCGTTCCCAACTATAACGGTTTCACTTTAGACGGCAAATACTATTTTGGCAATTTTTCCAAAACTGATTACCGGTCTTACTTAATTCCCGGAAGCTTGTATCTGATTAGCCAAAGAGACAACGTAGATGGGGATTGGGACTGGCGGGTTAGTCCTCCGGATAATATTACAGTGTTGGCTACCAGCACCAATCTTTCCAACCAACCTCTTTTTTATCTCATCACCCGCAAATGAAAAAAATTCTTCTGGTGTTGTTGTTTCTCGCCCGCTTGTGGTTGGCCGTTCACGCCAAACATGGCGATATGTACAACAATCTGGACTGGGGGCAAGGTGCGGCCACTCACCCATTAGCAGAGTTTTATGAACTTCCCAAAGAAGCCTGGCCCCACAGCCGTCCCAACCAGCCTCCGGGCAGCATTTTCCTGCATCTGGCCTCATATCAGTTAAATAGTTCAACTTATCAAGTTATTAATTTCTTAAATGCCAAACTTCCTATCTTTCCTTCAAAATTAGTCTGGTGGTGGGAGTTGCATGGGGAACTGGTCACCATCAAACTTCCCTCAATCATCGCCGACTTTCTTCTCGCATTTGTTATTTTTAAGTTTACCCGTCGTCCCCTAATTTCTATTTTCTATTTACTAACTCCCGCTCTATGGTACAACTCCAGTTTTTGGGGTCAAACCGACAGCGTGGTAGCGGCCCTGGCACTGACAAGTTTGTATTTCCTGCGCCAAAAGCGTCTGGCACTTTCTCCGCTGTTTTTTGGCCTGTCATTAATTACCAAAGCTTCCTGGGCCCCCATTTTGCCCTTGTATTTATTATATTTTCTCAAAAATCATTACCGTAAATTTCATTTATTGTCACTGCTTGTCATTGCACCACTTATCGTGTCTTGGCCATTCCACCCCCAGTTAGATCTGCCTGTTTGGCTGGCTAATTTGTATCTTACCCGGCTTCTGCCCGGAGAATCAGGGTTTATTACCGTCAACGCTTTTAATTTGTGGCACCTCTTCTTTGCTCCCAGAGCGGTTTCTTTTGTAGCGGCCAATATAGGATCAGTTCTGGTGGGACTTGTTTTATGTATAGCCCTATATCGCACTTGGAAGAAAAATACTTTTCCGGTATTTTTACATTCTTGTCTCCTGGTTTTATTTGGCACCTTTTTATTTGCCTCCCGGATGCACGAAAGATATTTATACCCGGTTTTCCCGCTGCTTATAATTTCCCAACGGTATTTAACCTATGCGGTTCTCTCTGTAACGTATTTTCTCAATCTGTATTCAGACTGGTGGAACCCCACACTTACCTGGCTCATCTCGCTTTATACCCCCACTTTTACTAAAATCATCAGTATCGTCAATTTGTCCGCCTTTGCATATGAAGCTAAACGCTAAACTTTTACTCATTTTAGGATTGGGACTGCTTTTGCGTACTCTTTGGTTGGACAAATTTCCTACGGGTTTTACTCCAGACGAAGCCGCTTTTGGTTATAACGCTTATTCACTTCTTAAAACTGGCCGTGATGAATGGGCTACTCCGTGGTGGCAACTGCCATTTACGAATTTAAGATCGTTTGGAGATTACAAATTGCCTCTCTACGCTTTCCTTTCTTTGCCTTCGGTAGCAATTTTGGGCTTAACCGAAACCGCCACCCGTCTTCCCAACGCCCTAATCGGCACAGCTGCCATCTTCGCAGTATATCTTCTGGCCAAAAAACTTTTTGATGAGCGCTGTGGGCTATGGGCTGCTGCGCTGATGTCAATCTCACCCTGGTCGATCCAGCTTTCTAGAGGCGCTTTCGAAGCCAATCTGGCCACTTTACTACTTCCTTTAGCTGTATATTTTCTTCTCACTGCGCGTTGGGCGCTGAGTGCTGTTGCGCTGATCCTGTCTTTTTATGCCTATCACTCCACCCGTCTGCTCGTGTTCCCCTTGTTATTATTGGCACCTAAATCACGCAAATTCTGGATTTTATTCTTAATAGGTATTCTTCCCGGATTACTAGGCATGCTCATGGGCCCTGCCGCCAAACGGGTCACCGATGTCAGTATCTTTAGTCCCACGGGAGGTTGGAGTGCTGTGGCTGATCTGCGCTTTACTGCCAGAAACTCCGGACTTCCCGATGGTATTGCCCGCCTGTTTCACAACAAGGTCACCTATTCAGTACCCCTGTTTATCAACAATATTCTCCAGTATGTCTCTCCGCAATTTTTGGTTACCTCGGGTCCCGCTGAAGGCACATATGGCATGATGCCGGGAACCGGAGTAATTTATTTGATTGAACTGGTATTTTTGGGTATCTTTTTATCCCGTCATGCCAAAAACAAACTTATCTGGCTCATTCTCCTGGGCATAATTCCCGCCGCTCTGGCCAAAGGCCCAGGGTATGCTGCCAACCGGGCCGCCGGTATGCTGCCGTTTTTAATCATCGCCATTGCTGCCGGCCTTCCCAAAGCCAAGCGCCTACTCGTACCGCTCTATTTAGTGAGTTTCTTGTTTTTTATTCAAAAATATTATTACCACTCCCCATATATTTTGGCCCGCCCCATGCTTTTTGGTATGCAGGAAGCCGTCTTTAGAGGCCTGGCTCTGGCCCCCAATTATTCCCAAGTTCGTTTTAGCAGATCTTTATCTGAGCCGCATATTTATGTGGCTTTTTATTCAAAATACGACCCAGCTGCTTATCAAGAAGCCGCCGCTTCCTGGCCCCAAAACGTCAAGTTTCTGGATCAATTCGACGGTTATTATTTAGGCAATTACCGTTTCGGAGATTTGCATTTTACAGATCCATTGTCAGGTCCCACACTTTTTGTAGGCCGTCCCTCAGATTTTCCGGAAAATACTCCGGAGCACTTTCACATAGATTACCCGGACAGCACCGCCGCTATTAAAGTATCCGCCAAATCCCCATGAAGATTATTAAACTCCTGTTACTGTTACAGTTACTCTTACTTCCGGCATATTCCCTCATGCTCCGCCCTGGCATTTTTACCATGCACGATTTCCATGTTTTCCGTCAGCAGCAATTCGACAAGTGTTTACACCTGGGATATTTTCCCTGCCGTTGGGCATTTGACGCCACCAAAGGCTATGGTCAACCTCTGTTTAATTTTTACGGCCAGCTGCCTTACTGGATTGGGGAAATTCCCCGGCTTCTGGGTACCCAGATTATTGATGCGGCCAAACTCAACTTCATTTTTACATTCATAGCTTCCGCCACCGCCATGTTTTTCTTGGCCCGCAAATTCTGGGGAAACACCGGAGGTGTAGTATCGGCAGTTTTCTACACCTACGCCCCTTACCGGGCAGTAGACGTCTGGGCCAGGGGAGCCTTAAACGAAGCCTATTCCTTTATTTGGTATCCCCTCATCCTGCTTTTTTTAGACAACTATCTGGAACACCGGCACAGGCGGGATCTTTTTTGGTTGATTATTTTCTCAACTGCCCTGCTTATTACCCACAATCTGTCCATGCTCATGATTGCTCCGTTTCTGGTCATCTGGACTCTCAAAAAACTCAAGGCAGTACCCGGCTTAATAGCGGCCGGACTGACAATTTTTCTTCTTAGCGCTTTTTATCTTCTACCGGTAGTTTTTGAATCCTCCCAAGTTACTCTTACCCAAACCACCCAGGATTATTATTCTTACCAACTCCATTGGACGACTTTAAAACAGCTTTTTGTCTCTAACTTCTGGGGCTATGGTGGTTCCACATGGGGACCAAACGACACTATGTCTTTCTCGGTCGGCTATCTCCAATGGCTAGTTCCCTTGCTCTTGATCCCTTTCCTCATCCGGCACAAAAAATTCCTTTTGCCGGTTGCCCTTGGGTTTATTGCCGTGTTTCTTACCCATGGTAAATCAGAATTTATCTGGAAACTTATTCCCCCCATGTCATATATTCAATTTCCCTGGCGCTTCTTAACTGTCTCCACCTTTTTTCTCTCTCTTGCCTCCGGCGCAATCGCTCAAGTTCTTCCCAAAAAAATCTTAGTCATCTTAATCAGTTTAGTTATCTTAATTAACTTCTCTTACTTCCGTCCTGATATTTGGCGAAACATTTCTGACCGGGAGCAGTTTTCAGGCAGCTTATGGGACGAACAGCGTTCGTCTGCTATTTCAGACTTTTGGCCCAAAGAAGCCAAAATTCCCACAGACTTTGCTCCCCCAGATCCACTTGTCCTTTACACCACCGATCAGTATCAAAAAGTTCAATTCCCTACAGTTTACTTTCCCGGATGGCAACTTACGGTTGATGGAATAAAGACGGAAGTTTTTCCTGACGGCCCTTCCCGGCTGATCACGGCCCGTCTGCCCCTCTCATACAAAAATTACACCCTGCGCTTTACCAATACCCCCATCCGGTCTTTAGGAAATGTTGTTTCGTCAGTTACATTGTTAGTTTTGGCACTTCTGTATGTTAAATATTTTTCTAAATAACCCCCCCAGTCTCAATTGGGACGAGGTTTCTTTGGGCTACAATGCTTTTTCGTTACTCAAAACCGGCCGGGATGAGTGGGGGACTATCCTCCCTCTTATTTTTAGGGCTTTTGGAGATTTTAAACTTCCTGCCTACGTGTATTTCACAGTTCCCGTTCCTTTTGCTGTCCGCCTGCCGTCAGTCATTTTTGGCTTGCTGCTGATTGTAATCTCGTATCTGCTGGGGCGGCGTTTCTTTTCTAATCAAATTGGCTTAATCACAGCTTTACTGGTAGCCATCTCTCCTTGGACTTGGTGGTTATCCCGTATCGCCCTTGAAGCCAATGCCGGGGCATTTTTAATCGTCCTTGGTATCTATTGTCTGCTTTCAAAAAAATATAACCTAGGAATCCTATTTTTGGGTCTTTCAGTCTGGACTTACAATTCTGCCCGCATCTTCTCCCCGTTATTTTTACTGGGTTTTTTCTTCATTAATCGTCGGCATATCCGACTATCAACCATGAACTATTTACTAATAACTATCTTATTCATCCCCATGTTTCTCCAACTTCTTTTACCTACAGGTCAGGCCCGCTACCAAACCCTTTCTCTTTTAGATTCAGGAGCCATCGCCAGAATTGAACAATTACAAACCACCCGTCCCGGGGGCCGTCTTCTTTACAATAAAGTCACTTACTGGACAGGTAGTTTTCTCAAAAATTATTTAAGCTACATATCTCCCAATTTTCTATTCTTAAAAGGCGGCAACCATTATCAGTTCAGCATCCAAAATTTCGGCCTTCTGTATTTGGTTTGTTTGCCCTTTTTTTACTTTGGGGTTTTAGATTTAATTAAAAATTCAAAATTAAAAATTAAAAATTCACTAATCCTCTGGTTATTATTGGCTCCAATTGCAGGCAGTCTAACCCGGGATGCTCCTCATGTCCTGCGGGCTATTCCCATGTTGCCTCTCCCGATGCTGCTAACAGCCGTCGGCCTTTCCCGTTTTGGGAAGAAAATAAAGATATTATTCTTCGTCGCATTACTACTATCAACTATTAACTATCAACTAATAACTAAAAATTACATCATTAATTATTCGCAATCCTGGCAATACGGTTATGCTCAAACAATTCAATTTATCAAAGACCATTATGATCAGTATGACCGGATCATTTTTACCAAAAAATATGGGGAACCCCACGAATTCGTAGCATATTACTGGCCATGGCATCCGGCTAATTTCCAGTCTCAAAAACAATGGGATTATCACGCCAACTGGTATTGGGTAAACTCGCTTGATAAATTTACTTTTGTCAACGATTGGGAGATGACAGAGTATATAAAAACCCTAGACCGTTCTAAAAAGTATTTAATAGTTCAGAGTCCGGAACACGAAACCACAGGCACTGAAGTTTTCTGGATAAACTTTTTGGATGACAAACCTGCCTTTATAATCAAAACATTATGAAAACAAAACTAATTTTAATTCTTTTGTTAAGTCTTGGACTTAGACTAGTGCTCTTAGACTCTCGTCCCTTGGGCTTTACCTGGGATGAAGCAGCCCACGGATACAATGCTTACTCACTTCTAAAGACTGGGCGCGATGAATACGGTAAAATTCTCCCCCTTGTTCTTAAATCTTTTGGTGACTACAAACCCGGGCTGTACACTTATTTTACAGTCTTTTCAGTTGGGATTTTTGGTCTAAACGAGTTTGCTACCCGTCTTCCTTCTGCTGTTTTTGGTGTGCTGCTGGTAGCTGTAATTTATCTCTTATCCAAAAACAAACTAGCTGCCCTTCTTTTAGCCATCAACCCCTGGGCCATCCAATTTTCCCGTGGGTCTTGGGAAGCCAATCTATCATTACTTCTGACAACTCTTGGGGCAGTCTTATTTATCAGAAAACGTTTTTGGCTGTCAGCTCTATTTTTTGGTCTGACTTTTTGGTCATACCAGGGAGCAAAGATGTTCACGCCTCTACTGGTGATTTCCCTGTTTCTGATTTACCGTCCCGCTATCAAATCTCTCATTAAACCCCTGTTACTGTTACTGTTACTGTTACTCCCAATCGGCTTAGGTTTTTCCACTCAATCAGGCCGGCTCAAAGTATTTAGTGTCTTTAGTTACACCAGAAGCGCAGACGTTACAGACCAGATAAAACATCAGGATAGTTCTCCTTTATATTTCCCCCTGTTTCACTCCGAAGGATATGATCAATTGCGGGGTATCACCCGCAGGTATTTAAACCACCTTTCTCCTTACTATTTATTTGTAGCCGGGGACTGGACCAACTTGCGCCAATCCATTCCTTACTACGGCTACTTCCATCTTCCCGAAATTATAACTATCCTAATCGGACTTATCGTTCTACTACGAACTAATAACCAACTAACCAAGCTATTGTTTGTTTGGCTATTACTAGCCATTTTACCTTCAGCTTTAAGTCGTGATTTAGTCTCTGGTGTTCGATCACTACCCATGGTCATTCCCTTGACCATTATCAGTGCCATTGGTCTTTCCAAAGCCAAATATCTTCTTCCGGTTATCTTGATTTTCTTCATATATTTTCTGGATTTATATTTCCTGCACTTACCTTACTTTACCGGCAAAGACTGGCTGTATCCTTACAAGCCGGCTTTTAAGTTGGTATCCCAATATCAAGACAACTATAACCGGATAATATTCACCAACACTCTGGGTCAACCCTACATCTTCATGCTTTTTTATTACCAAATTGATCCGGCTACCTATCAAGCCCAAAGCAAACTTATAGCAGATGCTCAAGGCGACGTTGGCCAAGTCACCAAATACGGCAAGTTTGTTTTCAAACGGGTAGATTGGCCAGCCGAAAGAGGGGATTCATCCACAATTTTTGTAGGAGATCAATTCGAGCTCCCGGAGCAGGATATGAATCCCACCAATATCAAACGTTTGGGTGAAATCTATTATCCCAACGGCGCCCATGCCCTGCGCATTGTAGTTCTAGAATGAAAAAAATAATTCTTATTATAATCCTAGTTTTAGCCACAGTTTTACGGCTATACAAACTATCAGCTTATCCGGTAGGACTTAATGCCGATGAAGCAGCTTTAGGTTACAACGCTTATTCCCTTCTTCTTACCGGCAAAGATGAGCATGGCCACTCCTGGCCGGTAAACCTGGAGTCTTTCGGTGATTTTAAGCCCGCAGGTTACGCGTACTTACTTATTCCCTTTATCAAAGTCTTTGGCCTGACTGAATTTGCCGTCCGGCTCCCCTCTGCCATTTTTGGTGTCCTGGCTGTCTTATTTATTTATCTTCTAACGAAAGAGATATACCTCTCCTCTAACCCCTCTCCTGAATCAGGAGAGGGGAACGCAAGGGGTGAGGTACCGGCGTTGCTGTCGGCTTTGATGCTGGCAATCAGCCCATGGCACTTGCATTTCTCCCGTGGCGCCTGGGAAGTCAACGTCGCCACCACTTTGATTCTAATAGGCCTGTGGTTATTTATCAAAAAACGTTTAGCGTTTTGCGTTTTGACTTTTGCCTTATCCATGTACATTTATCAATCTGCCCGTCTAATCGCCCCAGTTTTAGGGCTGGGATTATTGTTTTTCTACCGCCCCAAAAAAATTATCCCCAGTTTCCTGTTACTGTTACTGTTACTATTTCCCTTAGGTCTTTCTATTATCCGTTCCGACGCCGCTTCCCGTTTCTCCGGAGTAGGACTACTGGCCGACGAAGGGCCACTAAACAGAGTCAAAGAGCTTCGGGGGCAACATACAGCCTGGAATTCTGTCTTTTCCCGGATCCTACACAACCGTCCGGTAAGTTATGCCTTGGCCTTTGCCAAAAACTATCTGGATCATTTCACTTCGGACTTTCTCTT